>NZ_JBFPEZ010000030.1:0-68900 GCF_040838225.1 Xenorhabdus sp. SGI246 | reverse complement strand
TTGCACACCGGGTTAATAATTTCTTCATCACTAAAACGCTCCATTAAATTGTATATTTTACCATCTCCTGATTTTAGAAAGAGTCCATCTAAATTATGCAAATCTACTGGATTTCTATTTTTATTAATTTCAATCATGGACATGACGTCAATTCTTCCCGTTCCAATCATCATTAATTCAAAAACGTGTTCATCTAGGTAGGCTAGTTCAGATGAATACTCCCAATACACATACCTTAGTTTTTTATTGAAATATTCACGAGTCAATTGTTCTTCTTTTGCATTTAATTTACTCATCCTTTTAATATACTTATTAAACTCAGATTCCATGAATTCACTTAGTAACTCTTGATATTTTTTAGTGCCTTTTTTTATGGATTCATTTTCATTTGTGATTAAGGTGAATGAAAAATAACTCTCCAATCTTTCGGTGAATAGTATATTTTCTTCCCAAGCTTCCCTGACAACATAATTATTATTATATGGCAACCTTACTGATAGAGTTAATTCTCCATCTAATCCCAATTCCAATAAATCTAATACTGTAACATTCTCTTCCAACGAAGAGGATAATCTACTTGCAGCCTCATTTAGATCAATCCATTTTTTTACTTTAAGAAATTTACTTTTTATCACTAAAACACCACCTCATGCCCTCTATTAGTAGGAGCTATGCCAGCCCGTAGAGGTGTACGGGTTTTCGGGGATCAGCCTAGACATAGCATTATTCTTTAACGTCTTGGATAGTCTACTAAAGTGGATAGTAGCTGTCTATTTGTACATTTAGTGTTTTGTAGGCACAAAAAAAGCCAGCTCTTTACTGGCTGGCTTGGTCTGTTACTGGTGGCCTATGCGCGCTTAAACTTGCCATGCACAACATTATCACCGTTCTCTAATGCCTCCATATAATCAGCGTAGCATTGCAGCATTTCCCGACGACCATCCAGATATTGAGCGTGGTTGTAAGTGCCTCGAATGCTGTTTTTATCG
This sequence comes from Xenorhabdus sp. SGI246, assembly GCF_040838225.1. Lineage (NCBI taxonomy): Bacteria > Pseudomonadati > Pseudomonadota > Gammaproteobacteria > Enterobacterales > Morganellaceae > Xenorhabdus > Xenorhabdus sp. SGI246. The sequence continues at coordinate 67,911 of NZ_JBFPEZ010000030.1, read as the reverse complement.
ACGTGAGCAAGCTGTTTTTCAACCCATGCAGTGTTGAAGTCTTGATCATGCAGAATGGTACTCATGGTGTGTCGGAAGCCGTGACCTGTCGCCCGCCCTGAATATCCCATACGGCGGATCATGGTATTGATTGCCATATCAGATATATGCTTTCTGTAATCTGTCCGGCTTGGGAAAACATATTGATAACTGCCGCTGATAGGCTGCATCTGCTTCAATAAATCGATAACTTGATCTGATAATGGCACTACATGAGTACGGCGCATTTTCATTTTTTCGGCTGGAATTGTCCAAACAGCCTTATCTAAATCAATTTCTGACCATTCAGCTTTGCGGAGTTCTCCCGGACGAACGCCAGTTAATTCAGCATTCGCAATGCCGTTCTGACTATCTGGCTACCCATATATTTATCAATAGAGCGCAGAAATTCAGGTAATTCATCGACTGAAAGGTGAGCGTAGTGTTCGCGTTGATGAGGGATAAAAGCACTCGCTAAATCGGGGGCTGGGTTATATTCAGCTCGTCCGGTGATAATTGCGTATTTCCAAATTTCGCCACAACGTTGACGGACTTTTTTTAACTTTTCAGTCGCCCCCGCGCTTTTCCATTCTCGAAAGAACATCCAGTAATTCCAGGGGCTTTATATCTGCTATTGGTCTATTGCCAATATAAGGAAATACGTCATTTTCAAAAGCACTCATCATGTCAGCGCGATTCCCTGCCGACCATCTATCTTTGCGTTTTTCGTACCATTCAAGAGTAATTTTTTCAAAAGTAGGTTCTATCAATAACCAAAGCCCATTTCCATCAGATAACGTATAAACCTATGCTTTTGGCTTGGCTCTCTTAATTGCCACGTCTGTTAGCTTCATCATTTTACCCGTGTGTATAGGAAGATGTGTATAGGAAAAACTATACACAATTTCATGTCGCTTTCAGGAGATGTTAGGAGAAGTTAGGAGACTTGAATTTATTGTTATTTATTGATTTTATTTAGAAAAGTAGACTTTAAGAGATGCCGCTTGAAGTGTAGATGGCGGAGGAGGAGAGATTCGAACTCTCGGATGGTTTCCCATCGGCGGTTTTCAAGACCGCTGCCTTCAGCCGCTCGGCCACCCCTCCGCAATGCCGAGCACTATAAACATCACTGTTCCCAATGTAAAGTATTTATATGTTCAATTGACGTCAATTTGTTCATTTCACTGCTTGTTGGATCATTTATTCAGCATTTATAGTGATCTTTCTTGGGGATAAAGGTGATTTTTGCTAAATTGCCGCCATTATTTATAGATTGGTTAAAAAGTTATGTTGGTATTTGAAGGTCGTGAGATCGAAACTGATGCACAAGGTTATCTGAAAAACAGCAGTGAATGGAAAGAAGCTATGGCACCACTGCTTGCTGAGCAGGAAGATATCACTTTGACCGAACAACATTGGGAAGTGGTTCGTTTTGTGCGCAAATTTTATGAGGAGTTCAACACTTCTCCTGCTATCCGAATGCTAGTCAAAGCAATTTCACAAAAGTATGGTGAAGAAAAAGGAAATAGTCGCTATCTTTATCGTCTATTTCCTAAAGGGCCAGCAAAACAAGCAACTAAAATTGCCGGTCTTCCAAAACCAGTAAAATGTATCTGAATCAGTCATCCGTCTTCAATGACGGATGCTGAAATCGTCCATCTCTTCCACTTCACAAAAATGTGATTGAAAATGTTCAATCTTTGAACCCGGAGGCCCTCCCTGCTCTAACCAATGGATTAATTTTTTGATTTGCTCCTCATTACCACAAGCAGCTATTTTGACGCTACCGTCATTCATATTGCGAACATATCCCAATAACTTATTTTTCTTTGCCCAGTGATATGTTTGATAGCGAAAACCAACTCCCTGTACTCGTCCATATACATAAATGGTGATACTTTGAATATTCATCTTTTTTCTCCCCCCGCAAGCAAAATCGAAAAAATATCCCCAACCCCTTAATAGGGTGTTTTGCCGAAAGTGCGTTTATTTTTTCTTGAGTAACAGTTTGGGATCTATTGGGTATAATAACTTTGGCATACTAAGACCACTTTTAGTATTGTATTTTATATACACAACAGCTAACCTGAATTATGAGATGGTGATCACATACCATCCTGCATGCAAGATTCCGGTTACCGGGTGTGCGCTTGAAATTTACCTTTCTGCCCTTATATAAGAGTGATTGCAAGGTTTCTCTGGAGGTGACTATGATGATCGCCAGCAAATTCGGTATCGGCCAGCAAGTAAGGCATAAGTTGCTAGGCTATTTGGGTGTTGTTGTAGATATTGATGCTGAATATTCTTTAGAACAACCGCAGGAAAATGATATTGCATCTAATGCTACTTTACGTTCAGCTCCGTGGTATCACGTTGTGATGGAAGGTGATGATGGGCAACCCGTTCACACCTATTTGGCAGAGGCACAATTGACTTACGAGATATCAGATGATCACCCAGAGCACCCTTCTCTGGATGAGTTAGCTGAGTCTATCCGCAGCCAGCTATTAGCCCCACGGTTAAGAAATTAATACAAGTCTCTTCTATTTACTGAACACGATTTTTAACAATTCTGGTAAGGAAAGGCGGTGAAACAGAAGCGAACATCGCCTTCTTTATTTTTTCAATCCTAAACGAGGAAATTCAATTTTTGAGCAGCGATCCGATGTACTTGTACCAGACTATCAAAATTATCTTCATGACAGATTAAAATAGTTTTAGCTATCAGACAGCTCCCTCTCCCGAAAGCTTAAGGTTTACGCTGGCTCGAAACCCCCAATTGAGAGAGTTGATGAATAAAGAACGATGGTTTTTTCAGATCCTGCATCAACCATACCTGTTTTTTTGCCCTTGTCAGGGCAACATACAAAAGGTAACTCTCTTCTGCATCAGAAAATTTTTCAAGTTGTGGCAATAATACCTGTTCCAATACGGAACCTTTTTCTGATGCAGGAAATCCATCTTGACCTTGCTGTAATCCTAAGATAATTACGTAATCTGCCTGTTGTCCCTGGGATTCATGGATGGTCATGAATTTAATATGCAAATTCGGCCAACGGGTAGACGCTTTTTTCAATAACTCAGGCTTAAGATAATGATAACGAGCCAATAACAAAATAGTCTCTTCATTGGTGACATAACCACTCGTTTTGTTCAGTAATGCTTCCAACTGTTCTTCCGGCAAAATTACAACTGATCTTTTATTTCCTTTCATTAAACTACGAGGAATTAAGTCGCTGAGTGAATGGCTCACCTGACAGAGATATCGCTGGATAAATCCATTGGCAATTTCACCAATACGATCATTAAAACGATAAGTGGTATCCAAAATACATTCAGTAACTTCGTCAAAAATATCTCCATCAGGAATGCTTTTACCGAAAACCTTTTCAGCAAAATTAAAAGTCAGTTTTGTACCATTAATTTGATAAATTCTCTGCCAATCATCTGCAACAGCAAATAGATGACTTTGTTTATTCTGTATTCTCAGTGCTGCCAATAGCCTGGTGCTTAATGGAGAAATATTCTGAAAGTCATCCAGCAAAATATGTTTCCACGGACTAATGAAACGCCTTTTTTCCAGAATATTCACTGCCTGACGGATCAAACCAGAGAAATCCATCGTTCCTTCTGTTTTTAATGCTGATTTCCAGGCTTTCAATATAGGGGCCATAAGGCGTATACGTTTTTGAAACAGGACAGCATATTCAGATGAGGCTTGCTCAATCATCTCTTTCTGATTGCCACCGTGCATTCTTATTAGCCCCAACCAATATTCCAAACGACTGGATAAACGAGTCTGCACTTGTTTATCATGCCAGTACTCACCATACGGTAGTTGCCAGCCCAACTCTTCTTCTAACCATTCCCGCCAACCTTTTGCCTGGGCTTTCTTTTCATTACACTGTTTTTGCCATTCCCGAATGAGAAAATCATGGCGTTTCTGAGTATTAGTTTCTAATTCGCTGATCTTTGCAGCACGATTACCAGCTTGCTGAATAATATTGAGTGCCAGCTCATGGAATGTTTGCGCTTTTATCTCTTTTGTTTCCAAGCGTAACTGAATACGTTGATTTATCTCATCAGCCGATCGATGCCCACACGAGAGTAATAAAATCTGTTCAGGACGTGCCTGTTGGCGTAACAATAACCATCCAACACGCGCGACTAAAACAGCAGTTTTCCCACTCCCCGCACTTCCCAAAACTAATATGGATTTTTCACCGTTAACTACAGCCCGGCACTGAGAACAATCGAATGGCGAATTTTCTACAGACTGGAAAAACTCACCATATTGTCCCAACATCCGATCAACCCATTGTTGGTTTATGTGCTTTAATTTTTTTTCTCCTTCATTCAACCAGTCCAGGCAAATCTGATAGTTATCATAGCAATTCTCAAATTGTTTAATTCTTTGTAAGGGTAAAGGGAGGGATTGAAATGTTTCCTGGATTTGTTGCTGTACTAAAGATAAGTCTGCTGCTTTAATCCAACGGTTCTGTTGCCTGATTTTGTCAATTTTATTTACCTGGGCAGTCAGTACCTCAGCACTGATATCACTCATTTCGAGGCTCCATACCTGCCATCTTTTCAGTAAATAATGGTAAAAATGCTGTGTTTGCTGCCATTCAGTCCCATGTAAACGGACAACTTTTCCTTCAGATAATTCAAATTCTAGTTCCCCCCAGATAATCCCTCGCTTACACTGAACATCAATTAATTGATTAAACGGAATTAGGTACTGGTGCTTGTCACCACTGACTTCAACGCCAGCATTAAGCAAACGTACCCGATTATATGGATGCCGGGCAAGCCGTTGGCCAATTTGTGTTGATTTTAGTTCCATTGTAGTAGCACCGTACCTGAAAATTATTGAGCGCCCCGCTCATGTAAAGTTGTTAGGAGTATTTTGTGCTAACGGTTTTTTCCAGCTCCCGCCATTTTCTGTATAATAATCATGTTCTCTATTATATTCGTATATTCATTGCGCTAACAGGTACGACTCTCGTTCCCTGGTTATTGCAAGAAGAGCCCAAAATCACGATCCCTCTGACTTTAGGCGTCGTTGCCGCAGCATTAACAGATTTGGATGATCGCTTAGTCGGCCGTTTACACAACCTTATTATCACTTTAATCTCCTTCTTTGTTGCCTCTATATCCATCACTCTGCTTTTTCCTTATCCCTGGCTTTTCTTTTTCGGTCTGGCAATCTCTACTTGTAGTTTTATCCTGCTAGGTGCCTTGGGACAACGTTATGCTACTATTGCCTTCGGTGCTTTATTGATTGCTATTTATACTATGCTCGGTGCATCCATATTTCCTGTCTGGTATCAACAACCTTTATTATTACTCACTGGTGCAATCTGGTATAACTTGTTGACATTGGCCGGGCATTTACTGTTTCCTATTCGTCCTTTACAAGAAAATCTGGCTCGTTGTTACCACCAGCTTTCTGCCTACCTTTACGCCAAAACGAATCTGTTTGACCCCGATGCTGAAACAGAAGAAGATAAACAAGCTGTATTTGATGTTGTTATGGCTAACAGCACATTAGTCACGACACTCAATCAGACCAAAATAGCTTTATTAAGCCGTCTGAAAGGGGATCGAGGACAACAAGGAACCCGTAAGACTCTCCACTATTATTTTATTGTTCAGGATATTCACGAACGGGCTAGCTCATCCCATATTCAATATCAAAAACTGCGGGAAACGTTACGTCACAGCGATATTCTGTTTCGTTTCCAACGATTACTTTCCATGCAGGCACACGCCTGTGAGCAAGTTTCACAATCCATTTTTCTGCGTAAACAGTATCAGCATAGTTCACGTTTCGAGAATGCATTCAACTATCTTGAATGCTCTCTGGAGAGATTAAAAAAACAGCAACCAATTAACACCAAGATAAACGCATTTAATAACTTACTGAAAAATTTACGGACAATTGATGTTCAATTAGCAGGACTTAGTTCTGACCAATATTTCATTTCCCATGGCTGCTCTTACATTGATAAATCAAGCAATGAAAATCAAGGCCATAATAAACAAGCAGATACGCAATTATCCGATGAAGCTTTAACGGGTTGGCGCGATATTTGGTTTCGGCTCCACAGCAATCTGACGCCAAAATCAGCCCTATTCCGCCATGCTGTTCGTATGTCTGCTCTGCTATGTACTGGTTATGCAATTATCCAACTGTTTGATTTACAACGGGGCTATTGGATCTTGCTGACCAGCCTATTTGTTTGCCAACCTAACTATAGTGCAACCCGCCGTCGTTTGGCCTTGCGTATTATCGGCACCCTGGCAGGCATTTTGTTTGGGTTACCCATTCTCTACCTTGTGCCTTCTATTGAAGGACAGTTATTGTTGATCGTGATTTCAGGTGTACTATTTTTTGCTTTCCGTAATATTCAATATGCACATGCAACCCTGTTTATTACGTTGCTGGTTTTGTTAAGTTTTAATTTACTGGGAGAAGGTTTTGAAGTCGCTTTACCCAGAATCACAGACACGTTGATAGGTTGTGGTATTGCTTTACTGGCAGTGAGTTTTATCTGGCCTGACTGAAAGTTCCATCAATTACCGCATGTTATTATCCGCACTATGAGTGCAAATTGTCGTTATCTCAATGCAATTGTGCTGCAATATCATCAGGGAAAAAGTAATAGTCTGGATTATCGGGTCGCTCGTCGTAATGCCCACAATTGCGATGCTGAACTGGCATCCGTGATCTCAAACATGTCATCAGAACCCAAAAAATCATAGCATCTCTCAGGAGGCGGCATTTCGTCTGCTTTGTCTTAACCATACAATGCTGAGTTATATTTCTGCTTTAGGAGCACATCGCGATAAACTTAATGATCCTGTCATTCTGAAAATATTTAATGATGCAATCTATCATATTGAATTTGCATTACAGAAAGACAGAATCGATGATAAACCTCTTCAGTATATTTCAGAGCATTTGATCGAAAGAAGTAATCAACTGACTGCTGATAACAATAAAGTTCAGCTTGTATTACAGCAGGTAGTGTTACTGATTGAATTATTGCCGGAGATTGTTACATTAAAAAAATACTGCTCTCTCCTGCTATACTGAAATCATTGAAGGAGCCAAACTGTATATCACCAATACGAACCCAAACTAAATTAAAATACCAAAGATAGGAGCATAGCCCCTATCTTTTATTTTTATCATGCAGGGTAATTTTAATTACTTCATTCTAATTCTTTATGCCAGAGCAACAAATCATGGCGTAATTTTTCTGGTAAAACAGCGACATGACAACCTTCTATTGCACCAGCCAACGCAAGCAATACATTAACACTCATCTTTTTCCTATTTCGTTGCAATTTAAGATAAGCCGCTTTTGCTCCCAATACGCGCAATTCTTCTACTTTAGATATGCCTACTTTCCATAGTTGACGTTCCAGAGCTATCCCTAAATTGGGAAGGTCCTTTAACCTAAGAGGTATTTTCTGCCTGCTGATAATATCTGTTAATGTACATTGATAGGCCAAGTTGATATATTCAAATAATTGTTTTTGATCCTGCCAAAGTGATTCACCGACTCGGTAATATCGCAAAACCACTGGAATCCCCCTTTTTGAATAGATAAACTTTTCCATTCCTCTGACTTTAAATAATACCTCTGCATGACTATTTCCTCGTAAATAAAGCTCTCCCTCAGAACTCAGGGCGAACAAGACTCCATCAATTGATAATCCAACTCCACCAAATTGAGACTTCTTTTTAAGTTTTCCCAGTGAAGATACACTATGTTCCAATTGATCAAAACGAGCCCCAGATAAAAACATTTTTATCACTCCATGAATTATATCCTGCTTAAATATTTTATGTGCTATATCCATGTTTGCTATTAATGAAATAGATAACAAGAACAAGTAATTAAAACCATACTCAATCTGTTCCAACCTGCCAATCATTAAGTTAGAAAAAAACTGTTTTATGTGAATTTTTGCGAAGTGCTTTGAAAAAAATACCCTTGCCTTTAGACAAACAACAGAGTACTGTATAAATATACACACATCATGGTGGGATGAGTTATGAATATTCAGTTAATTTTGGAATATCTTATTGAGAATAAAATTGACCGTAATAGAGCTCAAAAAATAGATAATGTGACAAATATCGCATCTCCAAAATTACAATTCTCTATTGAATCTGGTCAGTCCACTATACAGGCAAAAAATGCCATGGTTAGAGAATTTCTCTACAATGAGCAGCAGCCTACGATCAGTCAAATCCTTCTTCCTTTATTACATCAATCCGGGAATGAAAATAGATGGTTACTCTGGATTACACCTAATAGGAAACTAAGCCGTCAATGGCTAATAAATTCAGGCTTACCTTTGCGTAAAATTGTTCAGTTAAACCAAATTCTTCCCATTGCCTCCCCTGATGCCATGGAGAAAGCATTAGCAAGTGGTAATTACAGTGTAGTTTTAGGATGGCTACCAGAATTATCTGAATATGAGGTGCAAAAATTACAGTTGGCAGCTCATAAAGGTACGGCATTAGGTTTGATTATGCGTCCACAGAATTTATCCGGCCAACTCAAAATCAAAATATTACCAAGCACAATAAAAGTTCATTCTATTTACTATCATTGAATTAAATTAGGATTTATCTTAATATTTTTTATAGTAAACAATTCGCTACTAATACATGCTTTTATTCATAAGAAAATTCAATGTATTATAACAGTAAATATCGTAAGTTACCGTCAGTAACATTTAGCAATTGTAATTGTATATTTAAAAAATTTGCGCCACGCATCATAGTGTACTTGTAAGTTTTAAAGTTCGTTGTAGACTTTACAAAGTCGGGGTTGTACTTGCTAATCTTATATTTTAGGAGCCATCTATTGATAGAAGTGCATATACCCAACTAAATATCTCAACTAATGGCCAATAATAAGACTTTTAAGGCTAATTGCTTATTTGGATGATAACGAGGCGTACAATGAAGAAGACAGCTATCGCAGTGGCAGTAGCAGCTTTCGCAACTGTTGCTCAAGCAGCTCCCAAAGAGAATACCTGGTATGCTGGTGCTAAGTTAGGATGGTCCCAGTTTAATAAGACAAAATTTACTGACTTTGGTTCTAATGCAGCAACAGCGTTTGCAGCATATGAGAAAAAAGATTTAGACAAATATGTAAAAAAAACAAATGTTCCCTCTACCCAGCCGTTTGCCGCAACAGGTGATGCGACAGACAGAAATCAACTAGGTGCTGGGGCTTATATAGGCTATCAGGCAACTCCATATTTGGGTTTCGAACTGGGTTATGACTGGTTAGGGAACATAAAATATAAAAGCTCCGCCAATAATGGCGATTTTCGTGCTCAGGGTGTCCAGTTGACAGCAAAATTAAGTGTTCCGGTTACGAATGATTTAGATGTTTATACCCGCTTGGGAGGGATGGTATGGCATTCAAAGGTTTCAGCCCATTATAATTCTAAAGACATATCTTATACAGGTAAATCTTTCCTTGAAAAGAAAGATTCGTCACTCGCCTGGTCGCCAACTACAGACAAGGTAAATGTGAAAACCAGTAGCACAGGCATTTCTCCATTAATAGCGATTGGTGCTGAGTACGCACTAACTAAAAATCTGGCAACTCGTTTGGATTACCAGTGGACCCCCAAAGTAGGTCGAGGAGGAGATGGTAACTCACGTCTGGATGGTCGGGAGGCTGCTATCGGGGCTCGTCCAAATATTGGACTGCTAACTGTTGGTATTTCTTATCGTTTTGGTCAGGATGAAGCCCCCCTGATTGCAGCACCTGTTACTCCGGCTCCAACTCCTGCTATCGAGAAAAAGAGCTTTACCCTACGCTCAGATGTTCTGTTCAACTTCAATAAATCAACATTGAAACTTGAAGGCAAGCACGAGCTGGATAATCTCTATAACCAACTAACGAAAATTGATCCAACTCAGGGACATGTTTTAGTAATCGGTTATACTGACCGTATTGGTAGTCAACGCTATAATTTGCCCCTGTCTCAAAAACGCGCCCAATCTGTTGTAGACTACCTGGTAGCAAAAGGTATCCCTGCAAACAGTATTCAAGCTGAAGGTCGCGGTAAAGAAGATCCTGTTACTGGGTCAGCATGTAATAACATCAAAGCTCGCGCTAAATTGATTGATTGCCTGGCCCCAGACCGTCGGGTAATCATCAATATTCAAGGTACTCAGGAAATTAATCAGACTCAATCTAAAGTATCTCTGTAATAGGCTCATTAGTAATAGAAGTGCAAACCCCATGTTCACGCATGGGGTTTTATTTTGCAGTAAGCTTCGTCTGTCATCGTGCTATAAGTTGTCGGATTCATTTCCCTAAAATAGCAGCCAAATCCTGTTTCAAGCTCAACATCTGGTGAGTGTATTTTTCTTTATATTCAGCATCTTCCAATAGTTGCACTATTGTTTCTGATAACGTCTTACCTCGGCGCTGGGAAAGATTTGAAAGGCGCTGCCAGACATGAAAATCCAAATCAATAGACTTTTTACGTGAATGCTGATGTTCAGCATTAAAATGGCGTTTACGTCGTGCCCGAATGGTTTGTTTCATGCGATTGGATAAATCTTGATTCATGTGCTGTGATATCCATTGCATTACCTTGACAGGTTCTCGTTCCAGCTTCAGCAATTCACTAACGGCATCCTGAGCAGCACTTTTTTCAATATACTTAGTAATTGGCTCACCTTCACGATGCTTTTTTACCAAATAAGCCCATTTCCAGCCACATTCCAGATTTTCCAATTGTTGATATTTCATTTCATCTCTCAGTGACAGCGTAACTTAATTTAAGCATAGCAATTATTTATCTAAATTGCTCATAACAGCACAAGATACTGAAATATTTTATGGGCAGTTAATGAGTTAGCACGAATATTATCTTTTTCAAAGATTATAACATGTTGGTTCACTGCTTAATCTTGTATAATAAATGTTTCTTTTTTCACTACATGTAGCTATCACTTTGACGAATCTAAAATTAGACTGGCAGTCATTACAGCCAGACAGTGCACCTTATCAAGCACTTTTCAATTCTGTTGCTAAATTGCCTGCTATTACTATAGAAGCAATTCAACCCAGATTGCATAATGGACTAACACTTTTTTGTCAGGCCAACTTACGTCAATCTTTTATGTTGCTAAAAGCAGAAGAGAGTGATGCCTATCTGGCTCTTCTGTCTGATACAGTGTCTACATTATTACCAGAAAATCGTCCCAATGTTGGAGGCTACTATCAGATTGAACACCAAACCATCACGTGGCACCCTTCTGGTGAAGGCCCTTTCTCACCAAACCAGCGTGTTGCTTATCGTGAGTGGATTGAACCGGAACAATTGTTTGGCAATATTTATACACATCAAGGCGTGCTTCAGTTACAACCAGGGCTTATTCATCACGTTAATGGTGGAGTCCTAATTCTACCTCTGCGCACTCTGTTATCCCAACCACTAATGTGGGTTCGTCTCAAGCAGATGATCATTCAGCGCCGTTTTGATTGGTTATCACATGATGAGAATCGTTCCTTACCTCTGCCAATTCCCTCTATTCCATTAGATTTACATCTGATTCTTGTAGGAGATCGGTTGAGCCTTGAAGAGTTACACGCAATCGAACCAGAGTTGGCAAGTAACGCTTTATACAGTGAATTTGAACTGGATATGCCATTCCATGAAGAAGCAGATCTGGCAATATGGTGTCGCTATGTCAACGGACTCATTCAGCAACAAAAATTCCCATCTTTGAGTGCCGATGCATGGACAGAATTGCTCAGACAAGCTATCCGTTATACTGAAGATCAATTCAGTCTGCCTTTAGATATCCAGTGGTTGAACCAAAAACTGACAACGGCAGCCAATTATCAGCAGAAAAATCAGATTACACTTCATTCTCTGCAACAGGCAGAAGAGAATCGACGTTGGCGCCATGCATATTTGGCTGAGCGTAGTATAGATGAAATCCTGAAAGGCCAAATACTGATCCGCACTCAGGGTGCTGTTATTGGCCAAATTAACGGATTATCCGTACTTGAATATCCGGGCTATCCAGATCCCATCGGTGAACCTTCTCGTATCAGTTGTGTTGCCCATTTAGGCGATGGGGAGTTTATTGATGTAGAGCGTAAGGTTGAACTGGGTGGCAATATTCATGCAAAAGGCATGATGATCATGCAGGCTTATCTGATCTCTGAATTAAAACTGGATCAACCACAGCCATTCTCTGCCTCGATTGTATTTGAGCAATCCTACGGTGAGGTTGATGGGGACAGCGCTTCATTGGCAGAATTATGTGCATTAATCAGTGCCCTGTCACAACAACCTATTGACCAGCAAATCGCTGTCACAGGTGCAGTAGACCAATTCGGTTTTGTTCAACCAATTGGTGGCGTTAATGAAAAGATTGAAGGTTTCTTCCATGTGTGCAACTGCCGTGAATTGACTGGTTCACAAGGTGTGATTATTCCAATGGCCAATGTACAACACCTATGCCTGCATCAGGATATTGTTAGCGCTGTGAAAAGTGGCAAATTCCATATTTGGGCTGTTGAACACGTATCCGAAGCCGCTTCATTATTGACCGGTATCCCTTACTATGATGCACAAAAAGAACACTTGTTAGCTATGATATACGAGCGTATTACACAAGTGAATAATCAAGAACGTCCTAAGCTACCTTGGTTCTTACGCTGGTTGGGTTAGTGAACCTATATCTGATCGGAGTTGTTCAGCGTACAACTGTACGCTATTCTTTAGCCTTACCCAATGATAAGGCTATTTCAAAATATGTTTAAAAAACAAGAGTCCTACACGAAAGAAGAACTTCTAGCCTCTGGAAAAGGTCAGTTATTTGGTGAGAATGGGCCACCGCTCCCTTCTGGCAATATGTTAATGATGGATCGCATCATTAAGATGACAGAAGACGGTGGCACTTATAATAAGGGGTATATCGAAGCTGAGCTCGATATTCATCCTGACCTGTGGTTTTTTGATTGCCATTTTATTAATGATCCCGTTATGCCTGGTTGCCTTGGCCTTGATGCAATGTGGCAACTTGTTGGTTTCTTCATGGGCTGGCTTGGCGGCGAAGGCAAAGGTCGTGCACTTGGTGTTGGAGAAGTAAAATTTACAGGGCAAGTGTTACCAACAGCTAAAAAAGTCACTTATCGCATTAATTTTAAACGTGTTATTAACCGTAAACTTATTATGGGTCTGGCTGATGGTGAAGTATTAGTGGATGGTAAACTTATCTACACAGCGACCGATCTGAAAGTTGGCGTATTCAAAGATACTAGTAATTTTTGATATTTTTGTATTAATTACCCATTCCTTCACCTATGGCAATCACCTCCGATAATTATTGCAGAGGTGATTTTCTTAAGCTGAGTTGTTAGCTAAATACAGAATAAAAAAGCAAAGCAAACTCAATTAATTGATAATCAAATAACCTTATTACTCTGAATAATTGATTAGCCCTGTGAAGCTATCTGGCTGGTAATGGACTGAGTCAACTGATTATAGCCCGTGGCCAAAGTGCGCACTAATTCCGCATAACCATCTTTCGTTTGTTTCAATTCTAAGTTAAATGCTCGCTTAATCACTTCTTTCTGTTTAGATAAGACCCAATATCCTTGAATAGTAACCCGCCCATCATATCTCCCATGAAAAGCTGTTATTGTGACATCCAGTACATCAGCATTCTTCTCTATTGGTTGGTCAGAAACCAACCTTTGTGGAAATGCAGAACTCAGTTGATTGACTAAAATTTGGTGTAATTGTTGTTCCAGTGGACTCGCCCATAAGTGATTTGAGGCATCACTATAAGTGACATCTCCCGTTTGATAAACAATGCCAGATGATGCGAGATAATCAACGAGGTGTACCCTTTTTACCCATAACTGACGCTCTTGATTGGTATTTATCCTGCTTACCTCTGAAATCATTGTTGAATCAGGTAATTGGTAATAAATTTTCTTCGGTTGGCTACTACTGCATCCCGAAATTAATAAGTTTCCCATAATCAAGAAAATGACAGGAATTAAAAGAGCCAATCTTAACATCAACTTTTTCATTAATTATGCGCCTTTTTGGGTTCCGGATCTGGAGTTGCTTCTGCTTCAAATACCAATGCATTGCTCTTATTGTTCAGCGTTTTCAATACTGGCTGCAATTCGCGCAAGACCTGATCCAGGCGCTGCATATTATCAACCAGTTTATTGTAAACCGGCGATCCTGGCTGAATACCCTGCATACTGCGATTTAATTCATTCAACGTATTATGTATATCTTTGGGAAGATTTTGAGCTTCTTTACTTGCAAGAATGCTATTTAACTCATTCATGGTCTTATGTGCTGCCTTGATTGTTTTCTGGCTCTCTTCTAACGTTCGCGTTGCCTGAATAAAGACGGGTTCAATTGGCATTTGATTAATTTTGTTCAGAGCCATGATGACTTTTTGCTGAATTTGAGCTAATCCACCACTTATGGTGGGTAAAATTTCATAACTGGCAAGTTTTCGCGGGCCTTTCCATGCTTTCTCATCGGAATAAAAATCCAGATCAATGTACAGTGCCCCTGTCAGTAAGTTTCCTGTTTTTAAAGAAGCTCTTAAACCACGGGAAATAATTTCTTCCAACTCTTTATCTGTATAAAAACCACCACCAATTTCTTTCTCAAACCGTTCAGGTTCCATATGAATTAAGACAGGAATACGAAAATCGCTATCAAGGCGCTGTCTGATCCCATCAGTATAAAAAGGAACTTTTGCTACCGTTCCTACCCGTATACCACGAAATTCAACAGGTGCTCCCGGTTGCAATCCTCTGACCGAATCAGAGAAGAATAGTAAGAAGTCTCTGTGTTCTGTATAAAGTGAATTTTCGATATTTTTTTCATTATCGTAAAGTCTAAAAATTTCTTTTTCTTTAACCGGACTACCTAAATCCCAACCTTTCGGCACATCAAAACTCACACCTCCGGCAAACAAAGTCGATAATGCAGCTACTTCAACTCTCAGCCCCTGCGAAGAAACATCAAAAGCAATACCGCTGTCTTTCCAAAACCGGACATTAGTTGTCAGTAGTCCATCATAAGGAGCATTCACAAAAATCTGATACTTGGCTAAGCGAGCTTTAGGATCAAAAGTACTCGTTTCCACTGAACCAACACGATATCCACGAAATAAAACCGGATCACCGGGAGATAGTCGTCCTGCTTTCTCGCTGGTTAAAACTAATCGAATACCTTTGGCATCAGGCGATGCCAAAGGTGGTGCATCTAGCAATGAAAATTTTCTTTCTTCACTACCTTCATTGCCGGGTTGTAATTCAATAAATACCCCAGATAACAAGGTACTCAGGCCGGAAACCCCTTCACGACCAATTTGGGGTTTTACAACCCAAAATGCAGTATCTTTATGTAATAACCTCTCCATACCATCATTTAAGCGCGCTTTGATAATCACTTCACCTAAGTTATCGCTTAATGACACTCTTTCAACCACACCAACATTAACACTACGGCTTTTTATTTTCGTTTTTCCGGCTTCAATACCTTCAGCATTAGATGTTATCAGAGTGACTTCGGGCCCTTGATGGCTAAAGTGATAAAATAATATCCAGGCTCCAATAAGCACAGTAACAATCGGTACGATCCATACAGGTGACCAACTCTTAAGTTTACTGATCCTGGCCTGGGTCAGCTTCTCTTCTTTATCTGTCACCTTACGATTCCTCATTCTTCTGTAACTCAAATTTCTTATTAGCTTTATCCCAGGTTAAGCGTGGATCAAATGTCATTGACGCAAACATTGTCAAAATCACCACCAAAGCAAATAATATTGCCCCTGTCGCAGGATAGATACTCATGAACTGCCCCATGCGTACTAATGTCGATAAAATAGCAATAACAAAAACATCAATCATTGACCAGCGCCCAACAAATTCCACCACTTCGTAAATCAAATGCATAGTTTCCGAGTTATATCTGCCGTGACTTTTAGCATCCCAGCATAACCAGCAGATAGAGAACATTTTCAGCAAAGGCACCATAATACTGGCAATAAAAATAACCAGAGCAACCGGATAAGAGCCAGTACTCCAGAGCAAAATAATGCCTTCCAAAATGGTTGAGTTAATGTGACTTCCTAACGTCTGAGTCACCATGATCGGCAATGCATTCGCTGGAATATAAAGTATGGCTGATGTGACTAATAGTGCCATAGTCCATTGCAGACTATAGTGACGGCGAGCATGCCCTCTTGAATGACAACGAGAACATTGATGTTGTTGAGCAGGCAAAATAGCAGTACAACATTGACACAATCTGATGCCCTGGACTAAACCGGGTTTACCCGCTTGCACAGGCATACACACTTTGGGTGCAGATTCTATATCATTCCAAATCCAATATCTGTCAAGGCATTGGAACGCTCTGATCTGAAACAGGCAAAAAAGACAGTAAGGCAGAAAACTCAGACCAACCGCAATATCACCATAAGCCATAAGCTTAACGAAACTAACCAGCACGCCGGCTAAAAAGATCTCAGCCATACACCAGGTTTTCATTTGAAACAAAATACGCGCCAACTCAATTTTTAGCCGGCGTGCTATTTTAATGTTCTGACATAAAAGGATAATGGAAACCATACAGAATGCAGGTACAAACTGCACAAAGATCAAGAAGAATACAGCTATGCTCGAATAATCTTCACTGAACATGACCTCTGGGATCTCTGTCAGAGTAATTTCATTGACAATACCCGCAACATTCATGCTGACGAAGGGAAACAGACAAGCAAGAAATAACATTAATAATGAACTTACGGCATAACCTGTCGGTTGATTACGTGGTTCTTTCCACTTTGCAGTCAGTAAAGTATCACATCGTGGACAAACAGCCTTATTTCCTTCCTCAAGGTCAGGTAAGGCCACCAGCATATCGCATTGGGAGCATAAAACCAGTTTGTCATGCTGATGATTGTCAGAACACAAAGTACCTCTCCTGTAAACAAATCAATGCCGCTTTTTCTTATTTAGCCCTGTAAATTGCCGCTGAATTAGCGGCAATTGGTACACTATCAGATATATATGCAGCAAATATCATCCATTTTTCATCATTTCCAGCTCCTGCCAGCGATCAAAAGCTTTTTCTAATTCTTGCTCTTTATCTGCCAGTTTCTGCAACACGTTTTGTGTGATTTCGTGTGATTGATTAAAAAATTCTGGATCACTGACCTGAGTTTGTAGCTGTTCTATTTCTTGTTCCAACGTTTCCAGTAATGATGGTAGTTGTTCTAACTCTCTGAGTAAATGGTAACTTATCTTATTATTTGAACGTTTCGTCGTTTCCTTAGCTTTAACCGGCTTGGCTTCCACTTTCTCCTTTTTTACGGAAGACTGGCGTAAAGAGACTGTTTGTGCCCGTTGCTGCTGAGCATCAAAGTATCCGCCAACATAGTTGTTAATCTCTCCATTACCTTCAAAAATCCAACATTCTGTTACTGAATTGTCAACAAACTGACGATCATGGCTTACCAAAATTACTGTACCGCTATAACCATCCACGAGTTCTTCCAGTAACTCCAGCGTTTCAACGTCGAGATCATTGGTAGGCTCATCAAGAATAAGCAAATTGCTAGGTTTCAGGAACAAACGCGCTAACAGCAGACGATTACGTTCACCACCCGAAAGCGCCCGAACGGGTGTCATTGCCCGTTTAGGATGGAAAAGGAAATCTTGCAGATACCCCAAAACATGACGTGGTCGCCCGTTTACTACCACTTCCTGTTTACCTTCGGCAAGGTTATCCATCACCGTTTTGTCTGGATCAAGGGCTGCACGATGCTGATCAAAATAAGCGACTTCAAGTTTTGTTCCACAATGGATCCGACCACTATCTGCCGACAAATCCCCCAACATCAACTTCAATAATGTTGTTTTGCCACAACCATTCGGCCCGACTAAAGCAATTTTGTCACCACGTTGAATTTGAGCTGAGAAATTCTTGACTAATGGCTTATCACCAATCTGGTAATTAACATTTTCCAGTTCGAACACAATCTTACCGGAGCGTGTCGCCTCTTCGACCTGCATTTTTGCCGTACCAATAACATTACGGCGTTCAGAACGCTCTACACGCAGTGCTTTCAATGCCCTTACCCGCCCTTCATTACGGGTACGGCGTGCTTTAATCCCTTGACGTATCCAAACTTCTTCCTGAGCCAGTTTTTTATCAAATTCAGCATTCTGTAGTTCTTCAACCCGTAAAGCTTCTTCTTTGCCTTCAAGGTATTTATCATAATTTCCCGGCCATGAAATCAGTTTTCCACGATCCAAATCGACAATTCGAGTCGCCATACTGCGGATAAACGAACGGTCATGGGAAATAAAAACTAAGCTGCCATTAAAATCTCTCAGAAAATTTTCCAACCACTCAATTGTATCAATATCAAGATGGTTAGTTGGTTCATCAAGGAAAAGCACTTTTGGTGAACTGACCAAAGCCCTTCCTAAAGCGGCTTTACGTAACCAACCTCCTGACAGAGAAGATAATTTCGCTTCGGCAGGCAAAGAAAGCTGTTTTAATACATCATTAATGCGGCTGTCGAGTAACCAAAGACCGCGAATATCTAACACTTCCTGCAATTCCGCCAACCGGTTAAGGTTTTTGTCGCTAGGATCTGTTTCTACCAAACGTGAAGTGTGATGAAATGCTTTGATATATTCCGCCTGCTCTTTTACTCCTTCAGCAACAAAATCAAATACTGTTCCTTCTACATCACGAGGAGGATCTTGTTGCAAACGGGCGACAATCAGATCCTGTTCATAGGTAACTTGCCCATCATCCAGCATCTGTTCTTTCGACAGTACACGCAATAAGGTAGATTTCCCTGCCCCATTGCGACCAACCAGGCACACTCTCTCATTCTCTTCGATATGTAACTCAGCATTATCCAATAACGGCGCATCACTGAATGATAACCAGGCACCAGATAAACTAATCAATGACATAATATTATTTTTCCTCGCCAACGTGACGCAGCAACCAGCAATTATGGATCTGGCGGTTACGGGCAAAATCTTGAGATAACGTTTTTTCTGTAATTTCTTCTGCAACCAGACCTAACTTCTCAAGTTCAACAAAATCCATTTTAAAACCACGCTTATTGTTGGAGAACATTAAAGTTCCTCCCCGACGAAGCAAGCGCTTCAGCCCTTTCATTAAGGTAATATGATCACGTTGAACATCGAATGTCTCTTCCATACGTTTGGAATTGGAGAATGTCGGAGGGTCAATAAAAATCAGATCAAATTGTTCACGTGTCTGCTCAAGCCAACCCAAACAATCAGCCTGAATTAAACGATGCTGACGACCAGTCAGGCCATTTACCTGCAAGTTTTTCTCAGCCCACTCAAGGTAAGTGTGGGACATATCCACTGTGGTCGTCGAGCGCGCTCCTCCCAACCCGGCATGAACGGTCGCTGAACCGGTGTAAGCAAATAAGTTAAGAAAATCTTTCCCTTGACTCATTTCTCCCAATTTCCGTCGGGCAATACGGTGATCGAGAAATAGTCCTGTATCCAGATAATCTGTCAGGTTAACCCAGAATTTCGCCCCATACTCATTCACCAAAAAGAATTCTTTCTTTTCAGCAAGTTTTTCGTATTGATTTTTGCCTTTCTGACGCTGACGGGTTTTCAGTATTAGCTGATTAGATTGCAATCTGAGCACATTCATTGTTGCGCTGAGCACATCAAATAAACGTTGACGAGCTTTATTGGCATCAACAGACTTAGGGGGTGAATATTCCTGAACAATAACTTTATCAGCATAGCGATCAACTGCTACATTATATTCCGGTAAATCTGCATCATATAATCGATAGCAATCAATACCCTGCTGCTTAGCCCATTTACTCAGCTTCTTCTCATTCTTACGCAGACGGTTCGCATAATCTTCGGCAATACCGCTATCCAGTGATTGAGGTTTGTCTGATAACTGTGTGTTTTTCTGGATGGTAGAGTTTGTCTGGATAAAATAGTTTTTCTGAATACAATCCAAAGGACCATTTTTCGCTTTAAACTCACGTTCAGCCCGCAATTGCAGGCAACTCAACAATTCTGGTGAAGCACTGAATAGAGATAAGTGCCAGCCCGAAAAACGGCTTTTCATGATCCGGCCAAATACATTGTGTAAAGCGATCAGTGCAGGCTCACTTTCGAGACGTTCTCCATAAGGCGGGTTACTCAATACTGTACCTGTTACCCCTTCCGGCAATGGGTTTTCCAGCTTACTTGCATCTCCCTGCTGAAACTGGATCAATTGGGAAACTCCAGCTCTTCTGGCATTTGAGCGCGCCATATCCATAACCCGACGGTCAATATCTATACCAAAAAAGCGGGAAGTCGTTTCTTGCAATCCCTTTCGGAAACGCACCTGCGCTTCCGTGACAACTTCACGCCAGATTGCTTCATTGAATTTCAACCATGAAGTGAATCCCCAATGTTGACGGCGTAAACCAGGAGCACAATCTGCCGCTATCATTGCCGCTTCAATCAATAACGTTCCTGAACCACACATCGGATCAACCATCGGCGTTCCCGCATTCCAACCAGAACGCAAAACAATCGCTGCGGCCAAATTTTCCTTTAACGGGGCTTGTCCGGCCAAATCACGATAACCACGGATATGCAACCCGTCGCCACTTAAATCCAGGGAGACAGTTGCTTTTTCTTTATTCAGGAAAACATTAATACGCACATCCGGTTGCTGTTTAGTAACATCGGGACGCTGCTTTATCTTGCGCATAAAGCAGTCAACAATGGCGTCTTTTACTTTCAGAGCTCCATATTGTGTATTTCTGATTTCTTCATTTGTACCACTGAAATGGACTGAAAATGTACTATCTACTGAAAAAATCTCAGTCCAGTCAATAGATTGAACTCCCAGATATAGGTCCAGGTCACTGTATACCTTGAATTCATTAAGCGGAAGCAGGATTCGGGATGCCAGTCTGCTCCAGAGCAGGCTTTTATACATCACTCGTTCATCACCTTTAAAATGAACCCCGCCTTGGGCAATCTTGCAGGATTGCGCACCCAGTACTTCCAGTTCGTTTTTTAACAGTTCTTCCAGTCCACGTGCCGTGCTGGCAAAGAGAGAGTTCATGCTATTATTCACCAAGACTATTATTTACCAAGAAATGTACCACCAAAAAAATTGCTGCCATTATAGCTAATACCAGCAACATGTCATAAGATTGCTCACCCTGAACAAAAATCAACCTGTTTTTTATGTGTTACTGCGTATTGTGTTACTGCGGAACTGTACGAAAAAATGCCGGAGACTCTCGATGATCAGATATTAGTTAAGATAGTGAAAGAGAGGAAAAATCAGCCTTTGATTGATGTCGATATAGATCAATATTTATAAGCTATAAAGTTAATTTGCTATCTACCCATAATACAATAACGTTAGATTACCTTAAATCACTTTGTCATATATTGGCTCTTGGGCGGGTTCAATATAAGGCATTAAACGATCATTCATTATTTTGATCGGATCACAAAAATGCATCACGCGATCACCGAGATCTAATTTTTGCTGCACTAATAAGCATAGGCTGGCACTATCTCCAGCTTCAGCAACCATAAACAAAATTTCTGTTCCATCATTTTGTAAACGCACCTGAACAATTTCTCCTTGCTTCGGTTTAGTCATTAAAGAAAAAACAGAAAAATACCAGCTTCTTGGCATTTGTGGCTTCATAAAGCGAAACGCAACTAATCCATTTAGCGCTAATTCAGCCCTGAGCTCTGGTGCAATATTAATACGGCGGGAATATTCTTCGAAAGTATAATAAAGTGCTGCATCATCGACAGAAAAACAGCTTTCTTTCATCGTGGTTGCATAAATAGTCAACATTTTGGCAGGAAAACGGGAACGAAAAACCATACCATTAGCGAGATCGAGCATGACACGATTATGCTCAGCATCAAAATACCAGCACCACTGATCATCAGGTCTAATTCTCATTACTTACCCTTTTATACTCAAAATAGTCTACTTGTTTAAAAATAAGCACCACCATCATGGAGATTCAAAAGAATTGATAAAAGATTAATCTGCCAGACAAAATATAGACGAATTGGGGGCAGAAATAAACCCCCAACATAAAACCTTTAATACAAGATTACAGAAAATACTCAGATATAATTGACAATATCTTTGATTAATTTTGGCCCTTTATAAATAAAACCAGAGAATATCTGAATCAATGAAGCTCCTGCTTCGATTTTTTCTCTGGCAGAAACCAGGGAGTCAATTCCACCAACACCAATAATTGGTATTTCTTCTTTTAATTCCTGAGAAAGACGTCGAATAATCTCTGTGCTGCGCAGTTGTACAGGGCGACCACTCAAACCACCAGCTTCATGACAATGATTCAATCCTGCAATAATCTTTCTATCTAATGTGGTATTAGTTGCAATAACACCATCAATGTGATGACGCATTAAACTATCTGCGATTTTTATTAATTCTTCTTCTGTAAGGTCTGGCGAAATTTTCACAGCAATGGGAACATACTTTTGATATTTTTGTTGTAGTTCACTTTGTTTATTTTTAATCGCAGACAAGAGATCATCCAGTGCTTCACCATACTGTAATGTTCTCAGGCCCGGTGTATTAGGTGAAGAGATATTAATCGTAATATAACCTGCATGAGGATAAACTTTATCCATGCAAATTAAATAATCATCTTTCCCATTTTCTACTGGTGTATCTTTATTTTTACCAATATTAATTCCGATAATTCCGTCGTATTTCGCTCTTTTGACATTCTCGACTAGATTATCAACGCCAAGATTATTAAAGCCCATCCGATTAATAATGCCTTCCGCTTCAACAATGCGGAATAACCTCGGCTTATCATTCCCGGATTGTGGTCGTGGCGTTACTGTACCAATTTCAACAAAACCAAAGCCCATCGCACCAAACGCATCAATGCAATCACCATTCTTATCAAGACCAGCGGCTAAACCAAGAGGATTTTTAAATGATAATCCCATACAAGTGACGGGCTTAGTAGCAACTGATTGGCGGATGAGGAATTCGAAAGGAGTATCGGTAACAAGTTTAAGCTGGCGGAAAGTAAGTTCATGTGCTTGTTCCGGATCAAGCTGGAACAATGCCTTTTTTAGAAGAGAATAATACATGCAATCTCCTGCAAGCATAATGACAGGTCATGGTGACAGTGAAATAAGCGCGGAGCATCTTAAAGAGATCCTGGCAAAATGTAAACGTAGCAAAGAAGATATTTTTCAGTGTACTTCTGTATTAACAAATAGCTGTATTAACACATCGATATGTTAACAAGTTATCGACAGAAGAAGATCTGAACAACAAAATATCCTCCGGTTGTTGCCGGAGGAAGAAAATATCATAACTCAGCTCTCAAGTGCCTTGGTGATTTTTTCGAACAAGTCACCAGATAAGTTTTCCAGTTCTTTCAATTCTTCTAAGGTAGCCCGCATCAGCGCCTGACGTTTTTCATCATAACGTTTCAAACGAATCAACGGTTCAATCAAACGTGACGCTACTTGTGGATTCCGGCTGTTCAGATCAGTCAATATTTCTTTCAAGAACTGATAACCACGCCCATCCTCAGCATGGAATGCGACTGCGTTATTAGCAAAGAAAGTTCTCAGCAATGAATAAACCCGATTTGGATTACTCAGACTGAAAGAACGATGCTTTATCAGGCTACGAACTTTATCAAGTACATCAAACGCCGGGCTAGTGGCTTGAAGAGTAAACCACTTATCCATAACCAAACCATCATGATGCCAACGTTGATCAAATTCATCCATCAGTTGATAACTGCAAGGCAATTCTGCCGCCATCGCCGCAGATAATGCAGCAATAGTATCCGTCATGTTATCAGCCTGATAATATTGGGCAGCGATTAATTTATCTGCCTGCCCTTTATCTTCAATAAAGGCTAAATAATGCAGACAAATATTGCGTAATGCTCGTTTCGCAATATCCTGGTGATCCACACGATATGTTCCTGTATGAATGCTGTGATAAACAGCAGCGAACTCATCTACCATCTCATTAGCCAGACTACGTGTGATGGCATAAAGCACTTCATGAATAGCCTGTGGATCAATCACCGTAAACAACTCTGCCATTTCATTCTCAGATGGCAATGTCAGGATCAGAGCAGCCAAGGCAGGATCGATATCCTTATCCAACAACACCGCACGGAATGCATCAATCACATGCATTGGTAACTCTATTGGCTGAGATTGCTGATAACGGACAACATTCAGTTTTACATAATTAGCCAACAGCGCTTGTGCGGCATCCCAACGGGAAAATTCATTACGTGCATGCTTCATTAAGAACGCCAATTGGGTATCGCTATATGGATAATCCAATTTCACTGGTGCCGAGAATTCACGTAATAAAGAAGGAATTGGCTGTGACGGAACATTATCAAATATAAATGATTGTTCTTCACTGATAACATTCAGGACATGGTGAACCAACTGACCATCACAACACAGTGGGATCACCCGGCCATCTTCATCATACAACTCAATATCCAGCGGAATATGCAGTGGCAGTTTCTCTTGCTGATCGGCAGTTGGTGGTGTCATCTGACTGACATGCAGGGTATATTGCCGTTTTTCTGTATCGTATTTATCGCGGACAGTCACTATCGGTGTACCGGATTGGCTATACCAACGACGAAATAGCGTCAAATCAACGTTTGAAGCATCTTCCATCGCCTGAATAAAATCGTTACAGGTTGCTGCACTACCATCGTGACGATGAATATAAAGCTGCATCCCCGCTTGAAATTGTTCCTCACCCAGCAATGTATGGATCATTCGGATCACTTCCGAGCCTTTTTCATAGACTGTCAGCGTATAAAAATTATTCATCTCCATCACTTGATCAGGGCGGATAGGATGCGCCATTGGACTGGCATCTTCAGCAAACTGTGCTGCGCGCATAACACGCACATTATTAATGCGGTTAACAGAGCGTGAACCTAAATCTGAACTGAATTCTTGATCACGGAATACCGTCAGCCCTTCTTTCAGGCTTAACTGGAACCAGTCACGGCAAGTGATCCTGTTTCCCGTCCAGTTATGGAAATATTCATGGCCAATCACGGCTTCAATGCCGAGATAATCCTTATCTGTTGCCGTTTCAGTTTTCGCTAATACATATTTGGAGTTAAAGATATTCAGCCCTTTATTCTCCATCGCCCCCATATTGAAGAAATCAACAGCGACGATCATGTAAATATCAAGGTCATACTCCAAACCAAAGCGAGTTTCATCCCACTTCATGGAGTTTTTCAGTGATGTCATGGCCCAATCGGCCCGATCCAAATTACCCCGGTCTACAAATAGCTCCAGAGCAACTTCACGACCACTACGGGTAATAAAAGTATCATGCAAGACATCAAAATCCCCCGCCACCAACGCGAACAGATAAGCAGGTTTCGGGAATGGATCCTGCCATTTCACCCAATGGCGGCCATCATCCAGCTCACCCTGCTCAACGCGGTTACCATTAGACAATAAGAAAGGATATTTAGACTTATCTGCGGTAATACGGGTCGTAAAACGGGCCAGTACATCCGGCCTGTCCAGATAATAAGTAATGTTACGAAAACCTTCCGATTCACACTGCGTACATAAAGCATCACCTGACACATACAGCCCTTCAAGTGCAGTGTTAGCAGATGGATGGTTTTCATTAACAATTTTCAGAGTAAATTGTGCGGGTAATTGTTCTATGATTAATTGACCATCCTGTTCCTGATAATGTTCCCACGCTATGTCATTAACATGGATGCTCTTCAGTGTGAGATTTTCCCCATCCAAAATGAGTGGTGTAATATCATTAATCAGGCGTTTTACCTGGCTGGTTGCCGTGACAATTGTTTCATCTGCATCCAGAACAAAATCGAGATCAATATCTGTAATAGTGTAGTCTGGCGCTTTATAATCCAGGCGATGTTTAACAAGCCGTTGTTGTGTCATAAGAAACCTTTTTCATTACTAGATTGAGAAGCTAACGCTGCCACAGAGATCCCATCCTTTCAATCTTGAAATCTCTTTTTTAGAATGCTAATCATTTATTAAATAAAGGTATAAATGATGTAAGCAGAATATTGTGCTTTTGTGCTAATTGTCATCTCATAGTGTATTTAACATGATATCATCTATAAATTGATCAACCTTAATCTTTATTGTTCGGAAAAATATATGTGATTATGTGGCTTTAATAACATAATAATCGCGGTATACTCTTCCGACTTTATCGATTTAGCAGACACAAATGCTCCGCGAGGATGCTTGACGCGCCATGACTTTAGACGCTACCCCGATTATCAAATCACTGCTTGACACCGATGCTTATAAATTTCATATGCAGCAAGCGGTGTATCACCATTACAACGATATTCCTGTTGTTGCAGAATTTCGTTGTCGTGGTGATGAGCTACTCGGTGAATATGCCGAGGAATTACGTCATCAAATTAATATGATGGCTGATTTAGCCCTGACAGAACGCGAAGCTGAATATCTTTCCAGTTTACCGTTCTTTAAACAAGATTATCTGGACTGGTTCAAAACTTTTCGTTTTAATCCAGAACAAGTCGAAGTTTCTGTTACTGATAAGGGGCAGTTAGCCATCAGAATTTCAGGTTTATGGCGTGACGTTATTCTATGGGAAGTTCCACTGCTTGCCTTAATTAGTGAACTGGTTCACCGCCATCGTTCTCCTGAAATAAAACCGGAAGTGGCTGTCAGTCAGCTCAGAAAATTAATTGAGCTGTTCCATCAAGACGCCGCCGCAGAAAATATCGATTTGTCCGGTTTCAAGTTGATGGATTTTGGTACTCGACGTCGGTTTTCACATGAAGTGCAATATGCCGTCGTCAAGGAGCTGAAAGAGAGCTTCCCTTATCTGATTGGCACCAGTAACTACCAACTGGCACAACAGCTGGATCTGGCACCTCTCGGCACACAGGCTCATGAGTGGTTTCAGGCACATCAGCAAATCAGCCCTGAACTCGCTAACAGCCAGCGGGCAGCATTACAGACTTGGTTAAGTGAATATCCAGAGCAGTTAGGCATTGCCCTGACAGATTGCATTACGATGGATGCATTCCTGCGGGATTTTGATAAATCCCTCGCTACTGCTTATAACGGTCTGCGCCATGACTCCGGCGATCCAATCGAATGGGGTGAAAAAGCGATTACACACTACCAATCACTGGATATCGATCCACAGACCAAAACATTGGTATTTTCGGACAGTCTGGATCTACAAAAATCACTGGCTCTCTATCAACATTTTTACAAGCGAATCAATGTTATGTTTGGTATTGGCACACGGTTGACCTGTAATATTCCGGGTATAAAACCGCTGAATATTGTGATTAAACTTGTTGAATGCAATGGTAAACCAGTGGCTAAGCTATCTGACAGCCCCGGAAAAACCATTTGTGAAGATGTTGAGTTTGTCAACAGATTACGCAGAGCATTTGATATACCGGAAATGAAAAAAGCTGTGTAGTTTCCGGTATAGTTTCTACTGTTTGTTTCCGGCATAACCTGTCACATTCCGGTTATGCCGGGAAGAAAAATATTTTTTCTCTTTATTTCCCTGCTAATCCCCTTAATTTCTGCTTGTTTCCTGTGAGATGACAAGTAAGATAAGGGGCCATAGTGCTTGTTTGACACTATTTACAATAAATCTAATTAATTATTTCATTATCATATAAAAGAAGAGAGAAATTTATGAGCGTAGCGCCTGTAGTCGATGTACTGCAAGGCCGTGTTCCGGTTGGCAGCGAAGTCACCGTCCGCGGCTGGGTACGTACAAGGAGAGATTCTAAAGCTGGTATCTCATTCCTCGCCGTCCATGACGGTTCCTGCTTTAATCCATTACAGGCCGTCGTTAATAATAATTTACCTAATTACCAGGATGAAATTCTGAATCTGACTACTGGCTGCTCTGTGGAAGTGACTGGCACAGTAGTAGAATCACAAGGTAAAGGCCAGAGTTTCGAGCTGCAAGCAACCAAAGTCGTTGTTATTGGTATGGTGGAAGATCCTGATACTTACCCAATGGCGGCGAAACGCCACAGCATCGAATACCTGCGTGAAGTGGCCCACCTCCGCCCACGTACCAACCTGATTGGTGCAGTTGCCCGTGTTCGTCACACTCTGGCACAAGCTCTGCATCGTTTTTATCATGAGAAAGGTTTCTTTTGGGTATCTTCACCCTTGATCACTGCTTCAGATACTGAAGGTGCAGGTGAAATGTTCCGCGTTTCCACTTTGGATCTGCAAAACCTGCCACTGACGGATAAAGGTGAGGTTGATTTCAGTAAGGATTTCTTCGGACGTGAAGCCTTCCTGACAGTATCTGGTCAGCTAAACGGTGAAGCCTATGCCTGTGCATTGAGCAAAGTCTACACCTTCGGGCCGACTTTCCGTGCTGAAAACTCTAATACCAGCCGCCATCTGGCTGAGTTCTGGATGCTTGAGCCAGAAGTTGCTTTTGCCGATCTGAACGACATCGCTAAACTCGCTGAAGAAATGCTGAAGTATGTCTTCAAGGCAGCTTTGGCAGAACGTGCTGATGATCTCGCTTTCTTTGCAGAACGTGTTGATAGCGAAGTCATTACCCGGCTGGAAAAATTTGTTGATTCAGACTTTGTTCAGTTAGATTACACTGATGCCATTGAAATTCTGGAAAACTGTGGTCATAAATTCGAAAACCCTGTTTACTGGGGTGTTGATTTGGCATCTGAACATGAACGCTATCTGGCAGAGAAGCACTTTGGTTCGCCAGTTATTATGAAAAACTATCCAAAAGACATCAAAGCCTTTTACATGCGCATGAATGAAGATGGCAAAACTGTTGCTGCAATGGATGTTCTGGCGCCAGGCATTGGTGAGATTATTGGTGGTTCCCAACGTGAAGAACGTTTGGACATGCTGGATAAGCGTATGGAAGAGATGGGACTGAATAAAGACGATTATTGGTGGTATCGTGATCTACGTCGTTATGGCACTGTTCCTCATTCTGGTTTCGGTCTGGGCTTTGAACGTCTGGTGGCTTATGTCACTGGTGTATCAAATGTACGCGATGTTATCCCATTCCCACGGACACCAAGAAACGCAAGTTTCTAATGAATCAGCTCAATAAATAAGCAAAATTTAATCCTAAGAAAAGCCAGCAAATGCTGGCTTTTTTCATTCTATGGCGAAAACAGTGCAAAAAAAGTTCCTTGACATTTACAATTTGAAATATCTATTTTCATTTTGTTACTAATTTTGTGCTTTTGTAGCATTTTGAAGGTGGATAAAACCTATGACCAATGGAACACTGAGCGCAGATTAATAAGACACCTGATATCCATAAATAGTTCCAAAAACTTTAGTGTTCTGTTTCTGGCAGTAACAGATGTCTGAATAACACCAATGAGGGTAATAATAATGAAGCGCAATATTCTTGCAGTGGTAATTCCAGCTCTGCTGGTTGCTGGTACAGCAAACGCAGCCGAAATTTTCAACAAAGATGGTAACAAACTGGATCTGTACGGTAAAGTAGACGTGCGTCATCAGTTTTCCGATAAGAGAAGCAAAGAAGATGGTGATGCTTCTTACGCTCGTATCGGCATCAAAGGCGAAACTCAGATCTCTGATCAACTGACTGGTTTCGGTCGTTGGGAATACAACCTGAAAGCTCACACTGAAGAAGGTAAGCAAGATACTGCTACTCGTCTGGCTTTTGCGGGTTTGAAATTCGCTAACTATGGTTCACTGGATTACGGTCGTAACTACGGCGTAAACTACGACATTAACGCATGGACTGACGTACTGCCAATCTTTGGTGCTGATTCCATGGCTAAAACTGATAACTATATGACTGGCCGTGCTACTGGCCTGTTGACCTACCGTAACACTGACTTCTTTGGTCTGGTTGATGGTCTGAACTTTGCTCTGCAATATCAGGGTCAAAACAGCGATCGTACTAAAAACAGTCGCAGTGGAGATAAAGCAAACGGTGATGGTTACGGTTTAGCTGCTACTTATAACATAGTTGATGGTCTTACTGTTGGTGGTTCTTACGCTAACTCTGCTCGTGCAAATGGCCAATGGAATACTGGTTCTGCCCACGGCAAACGTGCAGAAGCATGGAACATCGGTGCTAAATACGATGCTAACAACGTATATCTGGCAGCAATGTACGGCGAAACCCGCAATATGACCCCTGGTTCAGTAAAAATTCCTGGTGACGAATACAAAGGTGTTGCTAATAAAACTCAAAACGTTGAATTAGTTGCACAATACCTGTTCGCTGACTATGGTCTGAAACCATCTCTGGCTTATGTTCAATCCAAAGGTAAGGATCTGAATCGTAACAACGATGCCAAAGGTATCAACGCTGATCTGGTTAAATATGTTTCTGTAGGTTCTTACTACTACTTTAACAAAAACCTGTCTACCTATGTTGATTACAAAATCAACCTGCTGGACAAAAACGAAGGTCAAGACACAGGTGCTCGTAACGTATTCGGTGTTGGCCTGACTTATCAGTTCTAATCATTTCTGATAAAATTGTTTAACGAAAAGTTAAATAAATTTATCTTAGAAAAGCAGCGCTCCGGCGCTGCTTTTTGTATTTTACTTTACTGTTTTTTCTGACTATTTTCTTCACTCCGTAAACTACTTCACAAGATTTTATTCTTTTTACTACTAGTGGTTGGCAAATGAGTTCCTTAAGGTTACCCTGAGCAGCGTATAACTCATTTTGGGCTTAACTCTCCAAATTTTGGAATTGAAAAAATGTTTGAGAAAATCACCGCAGCGCCTGCCGACCCCATCCTTGGTTTAGCAGATAGTTTTAAAGCTGATCCCCGCGAAAATAAAATCAACCTGGGTATTGGTGTCTACAAAGATGAAACCGGTAAAACCCCTGTCCTGACGACCGTTAAAAAAGCAGAAAAATTCCTGCTGGAAAATGAAACCACTAAAAATTATCTGGCAATTAGCGGATTACCGGAATTTGGTCGTGTAACTCAAGAACTGCTCTTCGGCAACACCAGCGCTATCATTACTGACAAACGCGCCCGTACTGTACAAAGCCCAGGTGGAACAGGTGCGCTGCGTATTGCCGCTGATTTTATTGCTAAACAAACCAATGCCAAACGTGTTTGGATCAGCAACCCGACCTGGCCAAACCATAAAGGTGTTTTCGCCAGTGCCGGTTTAGAGATCCGCGAATACAACTATTACGATGCAGAAAAACACGCTCTGGATTTCGAAGGTATGCTTGCCAGTCTGTCTGAAGCACAGGCAGGTGATGTTGTTCTGCTTCATGGCTGCTGCCATAACCCAACTGGTATTGATCCAACCGCTGAACAGTGGCAGAAACTGGCAGATTTATCTGCGGCAAATGGCTGGTTGCCTGTATTCGATTTCGCTTATCAGGGTTTTGCCAAAGGTCTGGATGAAGACGCCGAAGGTTTGCGCATTTTTGCTAAAAATCACAATGAACTGCTCGTTGCCAGCTCTTACTCCAAAAACTTCGGCCTGTACAACGAGCGTGTAGGTGCCTGCACTATCGTTGCAGCAGATAGTGACACCGCAGAAAAAGCATTCAGTCAGGCGAAATCTATTGTTCGTACCAACTATTCCAACCCACCAGCGCATGGTGCATCTGTAGTAACAACCATTCTGTCCAACGAAGAACTGAAAGCAGAATGGATTCAGGAATTGGCAACAATGCGTGAACGCATTCAGCGCATGCGCCAGTTGTTTGTAAATACGTTGCAGGAAAAAGGAACAAAACAAGATTTCAGCTTTATTATCGCTCAAAATGGTATGTTCTCATTCAGTGGTCTGACTAAAGAACAAGTTGAGCGTCTGCGTGAAGAATACGCCGTTTATGCAGTTAGCTCTGGTCGTATTAACGTAGCAGGCTTAACATTGGAGAACATGGTTCCTCTATGTGAAGCTATCGTTGCTGTGCTTTAACTTTCATAGATACATCAGCCTCCTGACAATAAAGCCGCTTGTTTAGCGGCTTTATTGTTTTTATCTCACATCCCTGGATCTGAAAATTAATTGATCAGTTTTACAAAAAAGGGTTAGTTTTTCGCTCATGGCCCAATGTTGACATTGGCCCATGTCCGGGAATGAATTGATAATCATCTCCCAAAGGTAACACTTTTTCTTTAATAGATTGAATCAACTCATCATAATTTCCGCCCGGAAAATCTGTGCGCCCGATACTGCCTTTAAACAGTACATCCCCCATTGAGATTAATTTCTCAGTATGATTAGCAAAGATAATATGCCCTGGAGTGTGTCCCGGACAATGCAAAACAGAAAGTCGGATGTTGCCAATTTGTAATGTATCCCCTTCATCCAACCAACGTTCAGGAGTAAAGGATGGGCATTCTTCGACACCAAACATCTGACATTGAACTTCTAATGCTTCTATCCAATACGCATCAGCTTTATGCGGCCCATGAACCGGCACATTAAAATGAGCAGCAACATCAACAGTTGCACCAACATGATCAAAGTGACCATGTGTCAGTAAAATTTGAGTTAACTTTAACCCCCGACGTTCTATTTCAGATATCAGTTTTTCAGCTTCACCACCGGGGTCAACAATTGCAGCCTCCAGAGTTTCCTCGCACCAGATCAACGTACAATTCTGCATCGCAGCGGTGACAGGCATAATGTGGTATTTCATTGTATTACTTAACTCCACAATCAGGATAATTTCTAAATATACCCAATAAATTTTCAAGTTATAGCACAGCGAACAGAGAAGCAACTTGAAAAATGAAAGAAGATATTAAGATTACCACGTCCTGACCGGACCAGTATCAATATGGATAAAATTACTTTCTGGATAGAACCCTACTCCACCTGATCTCATCTTCAATGCCGCCTTACAAATATGTGTCAGCTCCACACCATTGATATGAAAATCCATTGCCTGACCACGGGTATGATAACTATGTTTTGCCACACCAGAGCTTTTATGGCGTAACATATTATTAGTTTTTAATGAACGATAGCCCGATATCAACTGAACAGATTTATTTATTCCCATCATCATTTGTAATAAGTAAATCTGGTCAAATAACTTCGGATCAATTGTTTTGATTTCATTTTGGCGATAATCACGGAATAAATAATTCAGACGAGCAAGTTCAGATTTATTATATTGGTGACCGTCAAAAAACTCGGTTTTAATGGTTTCTCCAGTATGGAGATTATCTATATGCAGGCTTCTGGGGCGTAGAGTTGTCAATGTAGCTAATGCATGTTGAGGCAATAAACCTAACCCCAATGCAACCATACCTACGCCGAGCCACTTACGGCGGTTATGATCAATATTATTCATGTATTATGCCCTGCTATTCTATGATTTATACCCCCATTGTCTTTCAAGATATAGCTTTATTCTTTATTGACTATATCTTGAAATTCATAGAGAGATTTGGATAATTTCAAAACTATATTAACAATTATATTTAATCAATTAACAACACAGCAACAGAAAAAAAGTATTTCCTCCTATTTTTGTATATTACTGTAAATTTACCAGTTAATATTTGTGATCTGCTTTACGTATCACGATTTATATTCAACACAATTTAAATATTTATGTTTAATTAATGCAAAATATTA
Organism: Xenorhabdus sp. SGI246; assembly: GCF_040838225.1. Taxonomy (NCBI): domain Bacteria; kingdom Pseudomonadati; phylum Pseudomonadota; class Gammaproteobacteria; order Enterobacterales; family Morganellaceae; genus Xenorhabdus; species Xenorhabdus sp. SGI246. The sequence continues at coordinate 34,099 of NZ_JBFPEZ010000030.1, read as the reverse complement.
TTTGATTAGATCAAGATAATTACACTGTAATTAAAAGAAAAACAATCGGAAGGGATAAAAAATGAGTGGAAGAAAAATAGCAGTGAAGAGATAAATTTCTTATCCTCACTGCATAGATGCGATTATTAATTTTTTTATTCATAATTTAATAAAAATTATGGTGACAATGTATCTCGTTTGATTGCCAAAACTTGGGACACCAGCTCAGATTTTTTTCTGGCATTGCTATCATATTCATATATATCTTCCCGATATTGAGGCTTTCCTTTTTCATCAACCCAAGCTGTCTGATAATAAAGGAATACAGGGATTTTTTTCGGTATATTCACATACCTTGTTGTCCATGTTTTCAAAGAATTACTCACACGATTTTTATCCCAACCTGCATCTCCCAATAGCATATTAGCCAATTCAGGTGCTTTGTTAACACGTACACAACCTGAACTAATCGCTCTCATCTCTCGATTAAATGATGTTTGATTTGGCGTATCATGCAAATATATCGCCTCTGAGTTTGGCATATTAAACTTAAATCGTCCTAATGAGTTAGTTGGGCCTGGAGCTTGCCGTATCCGATAAGGGAAATTGCCGGGTGTTATCACTCGCCAATTAATTGATGAGGGATTGATAACTGTAGCATCACTATGCCAACTGGAAAAAACAGTATAACCACGACTACGAAAATAATTGGGATCACGCATGGCTCTTGGTGCTATATCTTTGCGGATCATACTGACAGGAACCGTCCAAGGAGGGTTGATTACCACATTATTCATCTCACTGCTCATAATCGGTGTCTTTCGGCTTGGACGCCCAACAACAACTTTAGAAGTTAAGACTTTTTCCCCATCTAAATAATAAAATAACGAGTAATTCGGAATATTCACTAAAATCGCGGTAGGAAGATTGTCAGGAATGATGCGTAGCCGCTGCATATTCAAAGCTATAATTCTGGCGCGGGTTTGTGGCGTAGTATTTAACCATACTCTTGTAGATTGTCCAATAACACCATCAGCAGGTAATCCATGTAAAGATTGAAAGCGTTTTACGGCAGCGACTAACTCTTTGTTATAAAGTTTATTTTCTGGCTTGACTACTGATGAATCCAAAGTATCAGCTCGGATCAATATATTTCTTAATGCAGTGACACTTTTACTACTTTGTCCCGGTCTTAACGTTTCTTTCATCGAAAATTCAGACCACGGCTGCTTATCCGATAATTGTTTTAGCATCTCACTGCGCATATTTTCATACATGGAATGATCAGGAGATAATCCCAAAATATAATCACTAAAGCTATTATGAGAAATATGTTTTTGCCAATCATCAATTGAATCAGAAGAAGGTAAATCGATTTTATAAGGTGTTTTTCTATATAACCATGAATCCCCTTTCTTATGAATGTTATTAATAAAATGAAGATAACCTAGCATAGCATCAGATAGAATAACATCTCGCCCCATATCACTTAATTCAGGAGAATTAAGTTGCACAAACCATTTCCCAAATTGGGGCTGAAACCCTGCTAATGATAAGTCAAACAATTGTTGTTCAAAATGCTGTATAGCATTTTTATCCTGCCATAATGGTTTCATGTTATTTACCGAATATAATCTAGCTAACTTCTCAGAGAAAACAGGGATTATTTTTTTCGGTAATAAATTCTGTAATTGTTCCTTACTTTCTTCAAGAGAATTTGTTAAAAATACAGGAGCTATCTGAGTAGAGGTTATGTTGCTATCTGCTTTTTTTTGTTCCCCTGACAATTGCTGGACATCATTTGTTATCAATCCATTTTGTTGATTTGCAAAGATTCCCTCTGATACTACTAAGATGCTACAAATAAAAGAAAATTTCAGTAATCTTACCGTGTTATTTGCCATAAGAGTTCACCTCGCTTTTTATGTATACCCCTCTTTTTCATAGAGACAACTTAATCGACTGAATTCATCAGCCTTAGCACTGTACATGAGATTTACTGGGGATATCTGGCTATCCAATGACTTATTCTAATTATCGGCAGAGCTATTTTATCAAAAGAAAATAATAGTAATTATATACATAATTACTTATTAAGACAGAAAGCTTTTCAATTATATACAATTACATGAGTCAAAAGAAAATTTTCACTATAATAATTTAGATTATGTTAATCCTAAAAAAGAAAAGGCACTTAAAGTGCCATTAATAAGAAATAAACATAATAAATTTTCATATTCATATTCTGAGTTAATCACCACCTCTTCTCCAAATTTTCCTGCTTTAGGTAAAGGTTGATAAGAAGAATTAGATGCTCTCTCATCCAGCTAATTTTATTATTCTTACCAGGATCATCACCAGAAAAAATAATAAGGTTCATTTTATCAGCAAGAAAACCAACAGCAAGCGCAATTGCACTAAATGTCAACATCACTTTACGCATCGTTTTTCCTTCTGCCATCCTGGTCACAACGCATAGAATGATAAACACGCCTATTTCAATAAAATGAGATTCCATGTACATATTTCAAAATGTTATTATTATATTTATAAATTTAAAGCCGTCATTTGATTGAATGACGGCTTTAATCCATTAGTTTAAAAGAAATTATCTTTAAAATATCACTTGAGCTTGCTCTTGCCGCTGTTCGATAGCAGGTACTTCCTGTCCAAAACCTCGCAACCCAACAACATGCACATGTTCCTGGTTATTGAAGATTTTACGTACCAGTTTATAGGTTGTCCCTCTCTCTGGGCTGATATTCTCTGGTGCTGCGATAATTAACTGCATATGTAAACGTTCACATAATTCAAACAGTGTTGCAATTGACTTTGCATCCAAACGGGCCGCTTCATCCAGGAACAGTAAACGACATGGAGAGATATCTTTGCCCCGCAGACGACGGGATTCCTCTTCCCAACTCTGTACAACCATCACCAGAATTGACATCCCCGTACCAATCGCTTCACCTGTGGAAAGTGCCCCACTTTCCGCTTTCAGCCAACCGTCCGAACCACGGTTTACCTCGACTTCTAATTCAAGGTAATTACGATAGTCCAGTAATTCTTCACCTATCGTTTGAGGTAAACGCTGCCCCATATCGATTTGCGGATTCAAGCGCTGATAAAGTTTGGCCATTGCTTCCGAGAAAGTCAGACGCTGGCTATTAAACAGATCCTGGTGCTGCTCCTGCTGCTGAGAAAGTACGTCCAGCAAAACAGAGTGGCTTTCACGTACATTCACATTCAGGCGCACACCACCTACCTGACCGAATGCAACAGTTTGCAACCCCTGGTTCAGCATACGAATACGGTTCTGCTCACGCTGAATGGTTTTACGAATGATATTAGCTACACTTTTTGAGCTAATGGCCAATTTTTGCTCGCGTGCTGTCAATTCCTCCGTTAAGCGACCCAGTTCAATTTCCATTTGTTCAATGGCATCAACTGGATCATCGGTACGAATAATATCCTGACGAATCCTCTCACGCAGATGTTGATACACAGCGACAAAGAACTGAATCTTACGTTCGGGACGTTTCGGATCTTCAGATAATCGTAATGCATCACGCAAATGCTCATTATCCGCTACCGCAAGACGCAATGCTCCCAACGCTTTGTCTGACATTGAACGTAACGCATCACCATCCATATAAGCCAGTTCACGACGATGGAGACGACGTTCAACGCCATTGTCTTTTACCATCCGCATCACAGCACACCAGCCTGCTTTAGAAGAAACCACCTGCTCCCGTTTCAGGTAATAATCACGCTCAGATTTACGCAGCTTTTTGTGGAGGTTTTCTATTTCGGCCTCACAGAATGCAATTTGTTTCTCAAGCTGATTAATTCGGGAACGATTAGTTTGCACGGCAGTATGGAGCTGATCACGACGTTCACGAGCACGATTTTCTGCATCGGCATCAGCCTGAACACCAATCTCTTTCATCTCTTGCTCAAGTTCCTGCAACATATCCCGTTTGGTGTCATAAGAACTCTTCAATGAGGCCAATACCTGACTAAACTGAGCACATTGCGATTGCTGCTGGCGCAATTGTTCACGGGCACGGCGGCGATCAGATTCCGCATGTTCAAGACGCTGACGCAGTTTGTCATTCAGGTCACTATTTTCACTGAGCATTCCCGCCGAGTCGCTGTAACTGAAATGCGCACGACGTTGTACTACTTCAGTCAGAGCAAAAGCCTGTTGTTTAGCTTTAATTTGACTATGCTTAGCTGTTTCATAATCCCGCTGTAACTGTTCATGTTGTTGAGGATCACTTTGTAAAACGGAAACCAATGGCTCAAGTTTACTCAATGCACTACCATACTGTTGTAAAAAACGAACTGCATCTTGTGCTTCAATCATTTCTTCGCGCACGGTTTCTACACGATCAATCAGTGTTTCATCCAACAAAATCGTGACTTGCGGAATCAACCGATTCAGTACAGACAAACTCTCTTTTACCTGAGACTGTTTTTGTTGATGTTGCTGAGTCTGAGTCTCAAATAGTGACAATTCTCGTTCCAGCTCTGCACGGCGTTGGTTTAGGCTACGAATTTCAACTTCCGGATCGTTATCAAACACTACGGATAAGTGTTTACCAACAAAACGACTGAAAGCCTGATGCGCGCGTTGGATTTTCTGTACATCAAATGAGAGCGTTGCGTAACGCTCTGCCAGCGTATCACGCTCCAGGCTAAGAGCTTCCAGACGGTTTTCCCTTGCCGCCCGCCCAAAAAGTGGTACTTCAGGATAACGGGAATAGCGCCACTGGCGATCGGAGGATTTCACCAGAACTGCATTTTCCTGCTCTTCAAAATGGAATACGCTGTCATCGAATGATTGTGGATCTCCCTCAATCAGATAGAGATCTTCCGGGCAATCTTCCAATGCTTCCAGATGTGGACGTACCAAAGAGAGATCAGGTACAACAATCGCATGACGAGCAGGGCCATAGAGCGCAGAGAAATAAGGTGCATCGTCAATGGTAATGTCATCGTAAATCTCTGAGAGAAGAACTCCACCAAAACGCTCCGCCAGTACCAACAATCGGTTATCTTCTGCGCCACTCGGCTGGCTCAGGCGTTCGATCTGTTTTTCAAATTCACGTTTCTGTGCCGCCACATCGTCACGTTCAACAGTGATTTCACGCTCTTGTTCCAGCAACTGTTGCATATATTCCGTAACATCATTGCCACTTTCGAACGTTTCACCACTCTGCTCACTAAGTTGGTTCAGCATTTCCTGCGCAGCCAGCCAAACAGGGGCACGTGATGTCAATTCTTGAATTTTCTGCTTGAGTTGCTCAAGTTCTTGGCGCATCTGCATATGGCGCTCACCACTTTTATGCGCACTCTGGCTTAATTCTTCCAGTTGAGCTTCTAATTCACCCTGCAATGCTTCCAGATCTTCCGCCTGATATTGCTGGTGATGGCGTTTGCAGAATTCTTCCAGCAAACGCTCTGCATTTTGCTGGCTATTCAACCGTTGTTCCAATTCAGCCAGTTGAATACGCAATGGTTGAATGCGATCAGCCAAATGACGCTGAGATGGCCATTCACGCAGTACTTCGCGAGCACTTTGCCATGCTTCGCTACGGCTGACTTCACCAACAATACTTTTTACTAGCTGATAAGCTTGCTCAAACTGGCTATGAGCGGCATCGGCCACACTCAGCTTTTGTTCCAATGACAACAGGGTTTCTGTTGCCTGCTGCTCTTTAGCCTGATAGGTTTCTTGCCATTCTTCTGCATTTTCTATCGATAATTCAGGAAGCTGGCAAAACTCACGGGCACGTTCCAACGCTTGCAATGCCTGCTGGTATTGAATTGCACGGGTTTGTTGGACATCTAATGCCTGCTGATAATCAGCAAGCTGGCTTTTCAATTCGTCAACTTCCTGTTCAGCCGCCTCAGAAACCGCCTCATATTCGGCTTGCAATTCCCTCGCTTCTTCAACAACTTCAGTTTGTTCTTCCAGTCGATAAGTCAGCTCTTCAACATCCGCCTGGTAACGGTCAATTTTCTCCTGCTGGCGCATGGCTGTTTGAACCAGATTCAGGTGATCACTGGCGGCCTGATAATCCATCTCCAAATCAGAAGATGCGTCACTCTGTTCAGCAAGTTCCCGTGCCATATCAACATGGCGATACTGTTGCGTCACTAGCTGACGACGGCCGGCAAACAATTCACTGCGTAAAGCCAGCGCTTCATCTAAATGGATGCGGCGCTCGTTAGCATGACGCATGTAATCAGCCGAAACATACGCCGTCGCTTCAGTGATAAGATGCTTAAACAAATCGCGGTCAGATTGAGTGACACGAATAGCTTCCAGCGTAATACGGTTTTCACGCAGAGCGGCTTCCATATCCTGAAATGCTTTTCTGACGCCACTATTTTCTGGCAATAAGTAATCACGCAATGAACGGGTAATGGCACTAGAAATCCCACCATACAGCGATGCTTCAATCAGACGGTAAAACTTGCTGCGATCACTGGCAGAACGTAGACGTTTCGGGATCACACCTAAATCAAACATCAAGGCATGGTAGTCAGTGATGGAGTTAAACTGTTTGAACTGGACGCCATCCATCTCATCAAGACGCTCTTTCAGTTCATTTAATGGCAGAACCCGCGCCTGACGTTCGCTGATGTTTTCGGTTAATAACTGCGTCGGCTGAACTGATGCAGGGACGCCCTGGATCATAAAGGGCTTGATATCAACTTTCCGGTCTCGTCCGGCAACCTGCTGCAAACGTACACCAGCAATGATCCGCTGATGACGGGAATTAACAACATCCAGTGTAGAATAACAGACTCCTGCACGCAGTTTTCCGTGCAGGCCTTTATCACGGGAACCACTTGTTGCTCCTGCCTCCGTGGTATTACGGAAATGCAGTAGCGTCAAGTCAGGGATCAAAGCCGTGACAAACGCTGCCATCGTCGTGGACTTACCCGCACCATTACCCCCGGATAACGTGGTTACCAGTTCATCAAGATCAAAGGTTCTGGCAAAAAAGCCGTTCCAGTTAACAAGTGTCAGTGAGCGAAATTTACCGCGTTCAATCATGACTGCTCATCCTCCGTACCTTCTGCTGAATGCACCGATGCTTCTTCGTGTTGATTACCTTCTCGCGATAAGCTACTTTCCACCGACATCGCCTCTCCATCACGGATCATCCGTAACTGGGCTTCACGTGGATCATCACCGCTACGTACATCTGCACCGAAACGAAATACAGCTTCGGCGATCGTAAATTTATTACTGTCATTTTGCAGGAAACAGACCATTCCCAAACGACGCAAACGGTTTAAGGAAGTACGTACTTTTTCCTGTAGTTTTTGTTTATCCAAATCAGAGCCGATTGAACGTTGGTTCACCAATTTCATCAGCTTGTTTTCATCTGCCAATGACAACAGTTCTTCATAAAGTTCCTGATAAGTAAATATACCCTGATTGGATAAACGCTCCGGGCTGAGATAGAGATAGCACAGGATCTTACCCACCATCATATCCAACTCAGACAAAACAGAGCGGGAAATCAGCGTATTTGAACGCGGGCGTAAATAGAAAAAACCTTCTGGTGCGCGAATTAACTCGACGTTATAACGTGAGTAAAAAGTTTCCAACTCTTCCTGAAAATCCATTAAAAAAGCATGATTATCAAGATCATCCATTCCAATATGACGCCCCGAACGAAGCTGGCTGTCTAATTCTGGAAAAAGTGTGTTGGATAATGCCTGAGCCAGTTTAACTGGCATAAATTGTTCAATATGTGTCGATGACATGTGCCTGCACCTTGGCTCCGTAATCATTAATCGCTAACCATTCCGCTGGTAACCCAGAGAAATCCGCTTCTGCAACGCCCAACCGTATTGCCTGATCCACCAGAATACGTGCCACATCAAAATGACGCTTGCGGGGATGCTGAGCAAGGTAGTCACGCAATACTGCACCTAAATCCAACGGAAGTTTGGCCTGTTGGTAAATTGCCAACGCCTGTTCTACCATCTCCGCCAGTTGCTCGTTGATTTCACTAAACTCTTCGTATTCCATTTCTGGTGGTAATTCACCCATGACTTCTTCATTACGCAATGTCAGCTCTTCATCACGCATATCCAACAAACGCTCTGCATTCGCGACAGTCAGCACCCACGGGTTATCAAAATAGTGTTGGATAGATTGGCGAAGACGCTGAGCAAAAATGCGGTTTTTATCCATGTCAATGGCCGTTCGAATAAATTTGTGAACATGGCGGTCGTAACCGATCCAAAGATCAATAGCCTGCTGCCCCCAACTAATAATACGGTCGAGTTTGTTTTGCAGATCAAAAACCAATTTATCAACCAGCTCAGATCCTTCATTTACCATATTGGCATCTTGGATCCGCAGTAGATTAGCCTGTAGTTTATCACCGGCTGCCTCCAGGGTGTCCTGAAGCTCTCTCAGAGTTCCAGAGGTTTCAGACAGTAGCTGCTCACAGTTGGCGATAGCTGCCTGCCAATCCTGATTAAGCAACGCCGCAATATCTGCTTTTACGCTGTTTTGTTGCTCATCCATAATGCGCTGTGACATATCAATACTGTCAAATATTTCAGCTACTGAATATTTAAGTGGCGCAAACACATTGCGATGCCAATGAAATTCATCACCACTTTCTTCAGCAGCCTCAGCCGCACGATGCAGTTCACTGGCAACGATAGAAAGCTGCATAGAAAGACGCAATGTAGAGAATTCACGCTGGCGAATATAATAATCACTAATGCCAATCCCTAATGGAGTCAGGCGATAGATAGCACTACCCTCTGCTAATTCACTGGTAAAACGGCTAAGCAGCTTTTGACGTACCATATCGTTAATGGCGTTGTTCGCCCTGACAGCAACAGATTCCGCAGTTTGTTCAAAACCTTTACAAACTTCCCGGAAAGCATCAACCAGCTCTCCTTCACTCATTTCGCCATCAAGACGTTCACTATTCAATACAGCAATTGCCATCAAAAAAGCCAACCGCTCTGGTGGCAACGAAATGGAAAAATCATTCTTTCTGGCCCAGGACACAAGTTCAGGAACAGTCTGGGAATATTCACTCATAATTCGCTCTTTAAGGTAGGCTTGCGTGCTATCACATGAATGTAGCGTCCAAGGCTGATATAGGGCTCTTGTCTGCAATAACGTTGTTCAAGTTCTAGCAACGCTGGAAAATCTGTATCTTGTAATTGGCGACTTTGCAGGTAGTCGTGAAAAACCCTGACTCCTGTTTTTCCGGTTATTTCCATATTGAGTTCAACGAGCCATTGATATACCTGTTCGGGCACTAATGGATTCTGTGGCGATAGAGAACGTTTACGGCGACGCTGAATATTCGGCGTCGCCAAATGAAAATTACCCAAAATGGCATTGCGCATAACTAACCCATTAGCATTATAAAACATTAATGAGAGCGCACCACCGGGCGTGATTATATCTCCCAATATTTCTATCGCATCTTTTTGATCGGTGATCCATTCCAATACCGCATGGAACAGAATTAAATCAACGGGCTGTTCAATATATCGGTGAATTTCCTGTACCGGACTCTGGATAAATTGCATCTGATGAAGAACGCCACGTTCTTCTGCATTACTTTTTGCCCGTTGGATCATTTCTTCAGAGAGGTCACATAATATTACTTGATGGCCTAATTCAGCTAATTGGCAAGCCATATTTCCTTCACCACCTCCTGCATCCAAAATACGCAGTGGTTGTTGAGGTAAATGGTTCAGCAATTCTTTGATATCCTGCCAGACAACGGCCTGTCTGATTTTACCTTTGGTTGTGCCGTAAATATTACGCGAAAATTTGTCTGCAATATCATCGAAATTGCGATCCCGCATGAAAAACTGCCTCACTTATCAACTAAGTTTGATGTATCTATTGAATATTTATGCTGTCTATTGCTATTTTTTACTATTGTTATTTTGGCACAGTAATCAGTAAATTCACTACTTTTAGCCCTGAATCTACCCCTGTGCGGTGATAATTCAATCAAACCATAGGTCAATTGATGTTATTCCTGCTTAAAAAATACGTTGGTGCACTATTAATGCCGCTACCTTTAATTATTCTTATCTCTCTGGCTGCTTTGCTCTTGTTGTGGTTTACCCGCTGGCAAAAAACGGGGAAAGTTATTTTATCACTGAGCTGGCTTATGCTACTTTTATTAAGCTCACAACCCGTTGCTGACAAATTGTTACTTCCTGTTGAAGGGAAATATATCCAACGCTACAAACCTGATACCAAACATACACCATCGGTAAAATACATTGTCGTTCTTGGTGGCGGCTTCACTTATAACCCGGAATGGGCACCCAGTGCCAATCTTATTAGTAATAGCTTGCCCAGAGTAACCGAAGGTATTCGGTTATATCGTCTTAATTCTGGTGCAAAAATGATTTTTACTGGGGGTAAGGGCGTTAATCCAATTAGCAGTGCAGAAATCGCGGCTATGGTAGCACAATCTTTGGGAGTTCCTGTAGAAGACACGATAACATTAAAAAAACCACTGGATACAGAGGAAGAAGCGATCGAGGTTGAAAAGATCGTTATGCAACAGCCCTTTATTCTTGTCACTTCCGCAAATCATATGAAACGTTCTCTGAAATTTTTCGAACGACGTGGTATGCACCCTATTCCCGGCCCGGCAAATCAACTGGCAGTCACAACTCCATTATATGGATGGGAAAAATACATTCCATCTTCCTATTATTTTTCCCATACGGAGCGTGCCTGGTATGAAACACTGGGGAAAATTTGGCAAGCAATCAAGCCTTCCAGTACAGATAAAGAGAGCGAAAAATTAGAAAATTCGCGGTAGAAAACCACTAGCACCAGCAATATCACTATACTGTTTTGTATGACGCAACAGGGAAAGTTAAGTCATAATAAAAAGTTTCAAGCATAAGGGGCTAGGCCAATGTGGTTAAAATTAGGCGGTTCAAGTCGCCTAATTGCGTTTCTTGTGCTCTGAATTCCGCTGGTTTCCAAAAAAATCTACTATTCAAAAACCAGCGCATTCAAAATTTCTTATACTCAAAGTGCTGCGAAAGCTTTTCTGGCTGCATCCAGATCTTCCGGTGTATCCACACCAGCACCCGGTGCTTGCAGTGCTTTCGCCACATGAATTTTTTCCCCGTACCAAAGTACCCGTAGCTGTTCGAGCATTTCGATATTTTCCAATGGGCTTGGCATCCATTGTACATAGCGACGAATAAATCCGGCTCTGTAAGCATAGATCCCGATATGGCGCAGAAAATTATCTCCGATAGTCTCTTTGGAGTGCATAAAATGATCGCGTTCCCACGGGATCGTGGCACGAGAAAAATAGAGCGCATAACCTTGCGCATCCATGACGACTTTTACTACATTGGGATTGAATGCTTCTCCTGCATCCTGGATCTGTACAGCAAGTGTTGCCATACCAGCATCACTTGCTGCCAGATTATCAGCAACCTGTTTGATGATTTGTTCGGGAATAAGTGGTTCATCACCCTGAACATTCACGATAATTTCGTCATCGGCAAATTGGTATTTGTCGATAACTTCCGCCAAACGTTCTGTACCTGAATGATGATTTTCACTTGTCATGCAGACTTCACCACCTTCAGCGGCAACTGCATCAAAAACGGCCTGATTATCTGTGGCGACAATTACGCGATGGGCACCAGAACGGATAACTCGTTCCATAACCCGCACAATCATCGGCTTTCCATGTATATCGGCCAATGGTTTTCCGGGTAAACGAGATGAAGCAAAACGTGCTGGAATAATGACAGTAAACATGAATTATCTTTTTTCCTTTGTTGGCAGAACACGTGCTTCATGTTCCAGCAGCACAGGAATACCATCACGGAAAGGAAAAGCGAGGCGGTCAATTTTGCAAATCAGTTCAAAATTTTCTTTATCGTAACTGAGCTTACCGTGACATACTGGGCAAGCAATGATTTCGAGTAAACGGTGATCCATACATCCCCCAAATGACGGGCTTGAAGTTTAATGCGGCTCAGAATACCACAAGCGATGCCTCACCGTTAACTCTGTTGTTTTATTCAGGGATCAAGGCACAAATATCACCTAGCATTTTTTCCCCTTGTTCCTCCGGTAAATAGGCAGAAACCGGTAAATACCACCAATTAGGCTGTGCAAACTGAGAACATTTAACAGCATCTTTTTCTGTCATCAACAAATTCTGATCATTATTAGCTAAAGCCAATAATTGTGCTTTCTCATAGAATTGATGGTCAGCAAAGGTATGAGTTGCTTGCAGATTTACACCCAGTTGCTGCAATGTAGCAAAAAAACGCGGTGGATGGCCAATTCCTGCCATCGCCACACCATTGGGAATATCACTGACTTTTCGGGATTCTCCTGTCCGCAGATTGACTGCAACTTCACCTTTTAATGTCATGGGCAGTTCACCTGTTTCTGGCATTCCTCCATTAACAATAATGGTATTGACGCTATTTAAGCGGCCTGAAAGTTCCCGCATCGGCCCTGCCGGCAACCAACAACCGTTACCAAAACGGCGAACTCCATCAATAACAACGACTTCATAATCACGCTGCAAAGCATAATGTTGAAGGCCATCGTCAGTGATAACAATATCAACGGGGAAATGCGCCAATAATTCTTTGACAGCATCAGCGCGTTTTGGAGCAACTACCACTGGCGCACCAGTACGACGCTGAATTAAAATCGGCTCATCTCCCGCTTGTGCGGTAGTCACTTCACCCGTTACCAGCAACGGGTAATGCCCAGATTTTCCGCCATAACCGCGAGAGACAACACCAACCCGGTAACCTTTCTGCTGTAATTGCTCAACTAACCAGATAACCACCGGTGTTTTACCATTACCTCCAGCGGTTAAGTTACCTACCACAACCACAGGAACAGGGGCTTTCCAGGAACGAAGCAATCCTGATTTGTAGCCTAACTTGCGCAAACCGATTATCAGCCCATAAAGGGCTGATAGTGGCAATAATAGGATGTAGAGCCTTGAACGGCCAAACCAAATGCGCTCAATCATTGGCCAAATTGCATCCGATATAACTGCGCATATGCACTTTCTTTCTCCAACAGAGTTGTATGGCTACCTCTTTCAATAATATTACCATCTTCAATGACAATAATTTCATCAGCATTTTCAATAGTAGAAAGACGGTGAGCAATTACCAGTGACGTTCTGTTTTTCTGTAATTCATCCAATGCTGCCTGAATGGCACGCTCAGATTCCGTATCCAGTGCCGAAGTAGCTTCGTCCAGAATCAAAATCGGAGAATCACGCAGTAAAGCACGGGCAATGGCAATACGTTGACGTTGTCCACCAGAAAGCAAGACACCATTTTCACCAATCATGGTATCAAGGCCATTATCTAATTTTTTGATAAAATCCATTGCATATGCCATCTCTGCCGCACGTTCAATTTCTGCACGATTGAACTGACCTTCACTGGCATAAGCAATGTTGTTAGCCACAGTATCATTGAACAAATGAACATTTTGCGATACCAACGCTATCTGGTTACGTAAAGAAGACAATGTATACTCACGCAAATCATGACCATCAAGCAAAATACCACCTTCGTTGACGTCATAAAAACGGGTAAGAAGATTGGCAATCGTTGATTTTCCTGAGCCAGAACGCCCAACCAAAGCAATGGTCTTGCCTGCCGGGATTGTCATGGAAATATTTTTCAGAGCGGGGTGATCTTTGGTTGGATAGCAGAAAGTAACATCATGGAATTCGATATCGCCTTTCGCTTTTTTAATTTCTAACTTACCTTCATCTTTTTCCTGCTCCATATCCAGAATCGCAAACAAAGTCTGACAAGCAGCCATACCACGCTGAAATTGTGCATTAACATTGGTCAGAGATTTCAGTGGACGCATTAAAGCGATCATAGATGAGAATACCACTGTAATCTTACCCGCTGTCAGTGCGCCCATAATTTCAGGAAAGCTGGCAGCATACAGGATAAATGCCAATGCAAATGAAGCGATAATCTGGATGATCGGGTCTGAGATGGAATCAGCGGAAACCATTTTCATTCCTTGCTGACGCATATGGTTACTGACTTTATTAAAACGTTCTGTTTCAACTTTCTGACCACCGAAGATCAAGACTTCTTTGTGCCCTTTCAGCATTTGTTCCGCACTCGTTGTCACCATTCCCATACTATTTTGCATGTTTTTACTAATACGGCGAAAACGTACAGACACAAGGCGGATAACACCCGCAACAATCGGAGCAATAACAATCAGAATTAAGGACAGTTCCCAACTGTAATAGAACATCAGGACAAACAGCCCGATAATTGATGCTCCTTCCCTGACAACTGTAACTAAAGCACCGGAAGAAGAAGAAGCAACCTGTTCTGAATCATAGGTAATACGAGAAAGTAATGTTCCCGTAGATTGTTGGTCAAAAAAGGAGACTGGCATGCCCATCATATGATTGAACAAACGACGGCGCATCTGCATGACGACTTTGCCGGATACCCAAGATATACAATAACTTGATACAAACCCAGATATGCCACGCAAAAGCATCAATCCAATGACCACCAATGGCATCCACTTCAATACACTCATGTCTGCCTTGCCAAACCCCTCATCCAGCAAAGGCTTTAACAAGGAAAGCATCAATGTATCGCCGGCAGCATTTATAACTAGCGCAACTGCCGCAACTAACAGCCCAACCTTAAATGGTGTGATGATCGGCCACAGGCGGCGAAAGGTCTGCCAGGTAGAAAGGTCTTTATCATTCATTATTGAGTTACCAAAACCAAAAGAAATAGCGGCTTATTCTACTCATGATTACCGCGAATACCAAACCACTGATGATACCACCGTGATATTAACTGCTGTCTATATCCCTCAAGTTTAATGTGATCGTAATAAATATAACCGGTGATCTGCCCTGAAAAAGTAGTACTATACCATTGAATTTTGGCATGTTTATAACGCTGTCTGACTTTCATTGAGGGGAGCTTCCAGGGACTATAACGTGCAACTGAAACCAAAGCATATTCTGGCTTGACTCTGTGTATAAATGCAGCGGTAGATGAAGTATTACTCCCATGATGAGGAACTTGTAAGAATGTTGCATTAAGGTTTTCCCTTTCAAGGCCCAGTAAACGATATTCTCCTTGTTTTTCCAAGTCCCCCGTTAACAACAAGCTATGTTTACCATCATCAATACGGATAACACAAGACTGATTATTACCCACATTTTCTGCTTTTTCCAAAGGCCAGATAACCTGAAAAGTTAATTCCTGCCATACCCATTTTTCACCACGAATACAGGGTAAGTGAGTATGACCAATAGAAGAACTTCTAATTTGAATATTTGGATATTTTTCACGCAGATATTCCACTCCTCCCGTGTGATCCAGATGATCATGGCTCAGAATAATCTGTTCAGGAGTTAACCGATGCCAACGCAAATAAGGCTGGATGACTTTTTCTGCCATACTTCCTGTTTCCCAACGGTTTCCTGTATCGAATAGAACCGCCTTTCCTCCTTTATCAATGATAACAGACAGACCATGCCCAACATCCAGCATTGAAAAACGCCATTGGAATTCATCACCACGTTTAAAATAACAGAGGGCAACTCCAACAGAAGCACACAACAACCCTGCATAGGATTTCCACCAACCAAGTCGCCACGCAATAACGAAAAACCAACAGGCAAAAGTAATGAAGAAAGGAATATGCCCTGTCTCAATCCATGAATGGGTAAGAACAGGCAGAGGTATTAACGCGAATGAGATAGTGTAATCAACTAATTGCCATAAAAATGGTTGAATAAGTTGGTGCAAAGGTAATATGGCGCTCAGCAATGCCAACATGATCAATGGAACTGTCAAAAAAGAGATTATCGGGACGGCCCATAAATTCGCAATCAATGAAGCAATATTAATTCCTTGAAAGAGCAAAAGCTGCAACGGTAATAACATTAGCATTATTCCCGATTGCATATGCAATCCACGTAGCCAACTCCACCGCCAACCATAACGAATTTTTTCAGGCAACGGCATCCAGTGAAACCAAAACAGCAACGCCATTACTGCAAAAAACGAAAGCCAAAAGCTATCAGAAAGGATAGCTAGTGGATCAAAAAGTAAAATCAGTGCAGCACTCCATAAAGCCCACTGCCATGAAAAACAAAAATAATTTCTGCATCGTAAATATATCCAAAGTGTCAACCCCAGCATTGCCCGAATTGCCGGGATCCCCCATCCAGAAAGCCAACCATATAACATTGCAGTCAACCATCCCATGAGGAGCGGGAAACGGAAGCCAATCCATTTTGCAGGGAAACAAAGCTGGACTCCTCTGGCAAAACCCCAACCAAATAAACTGGCTATTGTAATATGTAGCCCTGAAATCGCCATTAAATGCGCAATTCCTGTTTGTTGTAACAACAACCGGGTTTGTTTATCTAACCATGCTCTTTCACCAAACAGTAATGCCAAAGCAATACCAGCCTGTTTTAGAGATTGTATTTCAGGTGCCAGTTCATTGATGAGTTTTTGTCTGAAATTACAATTACCATTCAATAAATTCGCCTTGATGATTTTGCCATTAAGAGGTTGACGAATTGACAAGGCATATCGTTGGCTATCATAACTCCCTTGATTCAATTGGGCATGAACAGGCCTGAGTTTCACTGTAACCTGCCATTTCTGGCCTGCACATAAAGGTATTGAAGAATTCCATGATACTGACGCATAAAGTCCGGGAAAAATATATTTCCCGTCACTTTCAATCAATCTGACTCTATAACGTGTTTTCCCTTCTCTATCTGCTTCATTCAACGATGCACTATCAACTATAATGGTTGCTGAACGCGTTGTTTCACTGAAATATATTATTTGAGCCAAGATATTGTGACCATGCCAACTTCCCCATATCAATACCCATAATATCAGTGAAATAAAACGACTTATTTTATAGGGAATAAACCATAAAACCATTGCCACACCCGCTAAAGCGAGGAGTTCTGCCCATTGAGGTAATTCACCAAATAATAAAAGTGGAACTATTCCCAAGATAATAATTGCAGCAGCTTGGTTTAAGTTGATAATCGGTAAAAATTTTTGCCAAAAAGATCCCCGACAAAATAGCCTTCGACATATTTTCAAAAATAATTTTCGTAAAATAGATAAAAAAGCAGTAGAGAGAAACAAAATAGTCTGCTGCATCCATTTATGCCTCTGTATTGAAATTCCATTCACGCAGAGAAGACTATTTGATAATGTGTACTACCACCAGTCAGTTGAAATTTATTCTGAAAGTGTTTCGCAAATTAATTTCAGAAGAAGAGAGAGTTAACAGAAAAATGTGAAATACATCACAATAATTAAATAAATTTAATCAAAAAAAATGGTAAAAAAAGAACGGCACCCGAAGGTGCCGTAGCAATTAAGTAATAACTTCTATCTTTAGCTGTCGCTATAGATATTCACGCGGTCACGTAATTCTTTACCAGGTTTAAAGTGAGGAACGTACTTACCGTCCAGTTCGACTTTATCACCCGTTTTTGGATTACGACCCACACGCGGAGCTCGGTAGTGAAGAGAAAAGCTGCCGAACCCGCGAACTTCAATACGTTCACCGGAGGCCAATGTTTCTGCCATATGATCAAGCATTTCTTTCACTGCATCTTCAACGGCTTTAGCCGGCATATGAGATTGTTGCTCAGCAAGTCTTTCAATTAACTCAGACTTGGTCATGGTACCTCCCTAAACTACCGTATTCGGGTAATATTATCGTATCTGAAAATATTACCCGCCGTTATTGACTTAGATTATTCGCCTTTAGCTGCTTTGAAAGCTTCAGCCATTGCGTTGTTAGCAAAGTTCACATCTTCTTGCTTGTTCACAGAAGCGATAGCATCTTTTTCATCAGCTTCGTCTTTCGCACGAACAGACAGGTTGATTACGCGGTTTTTGCGGTCAACACCAACATATTTGGCTTCGATTTCATCGCCAACGTTCAGAACTTGAGTTGCATCTTCAACGCGGTCACGAGAAGCTTCTGATGCACGCAGGTAACCTTCAACGCCGTTAGCTAATTCAACTGTAGCACCTTTTGCGTCAACTGCAGTTACTTTACCATTAACAATAGTACCTTTCTTGTTTACAGACAGGTAGTTATTGAATGGATCTTCTGCCAGTTGCTTGATGCCCAGAGAGATACGCTCACGCTCTGCATCTACTTGCAGAACTACAGCAGCAATTTCGTCACCTTTTTTGTATTCACGAACTGCTTCTTCACCTGCAACGTTCCAGGAGATGTCAGACAGGTGAACCAAGCCGTCGATACCGCCGTCCAAACCGATGAAGATACCAAAATCAGTGATTGACTTGATTTTACCTTCAACACGGTCGTTTTTGTTGTGAGTTTCAGCAAATTGCTGCCAAGGGTTAGCTTTACACTGTTTCAGACCCAGGGAGATACGACGACGTTCTTCATCGATATCCAGAACCATAACTTCCACAACATCACCAACGTTAACAACTTTAGATGGGTGGATGTTTTTGTTAGTCCAATCCATTTCTGAAACGTGTACCAGACCTTCAACGCCTTCTTCGATTTCAACGAAGCAGCCGTAGTCAGTCAGGTTAGTTACGCGACCAGTCAGTTTAGTACTTTCTGGATAACGTTTAGCGATTGCTACCCATGGATCTTCACCCAATTGTTTCAGACCCAGAGATACGCGAGTACGCTCACGATCGAACTTCAGTACCTTAACTGTGATTTCATCGCCCACATTGACGATTTCGCTTGGGTGTTTAACACGTTTCCAAGCCATATCAGTAATGTGCAGCAGGCCATCAACACCGCCCAAATCAACGAATGCACCGTAGTCAGTCAGGTTCTTAACGATACCTTTAACTTCCATGCCTTCTTGCAGGTTTTCCAGCAACTGATCACGCTCTGCGCTGTTTTCAGATTCGATAACCGCACGACGGGAAACAACTACGTTATTGCGTTTTTGATCCAGCTTGATGACTTTGAACTCAAGCTCTTTGCCTTCAAGGTGAGCAGTATCACGAACTGGACGAACGTCAACCAGTGAACCTGGCAGGAACGCACGGATACCGTTCAGTTCTACAGTGAAGCCGCCTTTTACTTTACCGTTGATAATACCAGTAACAGTTTCAGCTTCTTCGTATGCTTTTTCCAGCATCAGCCATGCTTCGTGACGTTTCGCTTTTTCACGGGACAGGATAGTTTCACCGAAACCATCTTCTACCGCATCCAGAGCTACGTCAATTTCATCGCCAACCTGGATTTCCAGCTCGCCCTGAGCATTTTTGAATTGCTCTACAGGAATAGCAGATTCTGATTTCAGACCTGCGTCAACCAATACAACGTCTTTATCGATAGCAACGACAACGCCACGTACGATTGCACCTGGACGAGTTTCGATAGCCTGTAGGGATTCTTCAAAGAGTTGAGCAAAAGATTCTGTCATTTTAATGATCTTCAAGGTTTTAAATTAACGTCCATCTAGCATCCGGCCGAATGGGGTTGTTTTACATACCCCGCAACATTCCTTGTTACAAGGTGTTTTGGTATGCCAGTATATTTCACTACCCACATACCAGAATTCTATATACATCGTCTTGATATGCAGTTGCAATAGTATAATATGCGAAAAGAAGTAATCTAAACAGGTAATGTTAACGTATTTCTCACATAACTCAGAGCCTTAGCGATCACTTCTTCAATAGACATATTAGTCGAATTTAAGATCAATGCATTCTGTGCAGGCACTAGTGGTGCAACTGCCCGATTGCGGTCACGGAAATCCCGCTCTTGTATCTCAGACAAAAGGTTTTCAAAGTTAACACTAAAACCTTTTTCCTGCAACTGCAACATACGCCTGCGAGCGCGTTCTTCCGCACTGGCATCAAGAAAAATCTTTACTGGTGCATCAGGAAAGACGACCGTTCCCATATCACGACCATCAGCAATCAAGCCCGGAGCAACACGAAAAGCCCGTTGCCGACGTAGCAATGCTTCGCGGACACGCGGGAATGTTGCCGCCTGAGAAGCAGTGTTACCTACAGTTTCTGTACGGATTTCATTACTGACATCTTCACCTTCAAGAATCACTCTGAGCTTGCCATTTGCAGGAACAAAACGAACATCCAGATTTGCAGCCAGAGGAACCAGTGAATCTTCAGACCGGATATTCACTTGATGGTGGATGGCAGCTAGTGCCAGCACACGATAAATGGCGCCTGAATCAAGCAATTGCCAATCCAATGCTTCAGCCAGTGCCTGACATAATGTTCCCTTACCTGCACCACTTGGCCCGTCAACGGTGATTACTGGGGCTATTGCTGTCATTCATTTTCCTCCTTTTTGGCTTTGCATAGCGCTTTCAGCATTGCTTTCCGACATAACAAACGGATTAATTACGAATGCAAAAAATTGCTCAATTAGCAATCAGTAAAAATATGCCTTATTATACCTACTCGGAAGGTGAGTGGAATAAATACATCATAATTAATCAACGAATTTCGCCATGAATATATACTCTTTATTTCAGCTACCACGATACGGCTCGAAATCTATTGGGTATAACTGATGGATTTAAGTTGTTTGAAATAATCGGGGAATGTTTTCGCTGTACAGCCAGGATCAAGAATAGTCACTGGGGTATCCGAAAAAGCAACCAATGAAAAACACATCGCAACGCGGTGATCATTATAGGTTTCAATTTCAGCAAACTTCAGTTTTTCCGGTGGAACAATGCGTATGTAATCATGCCCTTCTTCTACTTTAGCACCAACTTTACGTAGCTCAGTCGCCATAGCATTAAGACGATCAGTTTCTTTTACCCGCCAGTTATAAATATTACGAATAGTGGTTTCACCTTTGGCGAATAGTGCAGTTGTCGCGATAGTCATAGCAGCATCAGGAATCGCATTCATATCCATATCGATGCCAATCAATGCGCCACGTTCGCATTCTACAAAATCATTGCCCCAACGTATGGTCGCACCCATTTTCTCCAACACATTTGCGAACTTCGTATCACCCTGCAAGCTATTTTTACCAATACCTGTAACGCGAACTGTGCCACCTTTAATCGCAGCAGCGGCAAGAAAATAAGATGCAGATGAAGCATCACCTTCAACCAGATAATGCCCCGGTGACTGGTATTGCTGTTGTCCCTTAACACGAAAAACTTGATATTGTTTGTTTTCCACTGCCACACCAAAACTGTTCATCAATGCCAGTGTAATATCGATATAAGGTTTAGAAACCAGATCTCCTTGAATATGAATTTCGGTGTCATTCAACGCCAAAGGTGCTGCCATCAATAAAGCGGTCAGAAATTGACTGGAAACACTGCCATCTACAACAATTTTTCCACCAAGAAAACCGCCTTTGATACGCAACGGAGGATAATTTTCTTGTTCAAGATAATCTACTTGAGCCCCGCCTTGACGTAAGGCATCCACTAAATGACCAATGGGACGTTCTTTCATTCGTGGTTCACCCGTCAGAATAACATCGTTATGTCCCAAACATAATGCAGCAGCCAGTGGGCGCATCGCTGTTCCTGCATTCCCCAAGAATAGTTCCACATTTTTACCAGTTATAATTCCGCCAATGCCATCCACTTCACAGGCAGTTCTGTCATCTGACAAACGATAGGAAATACCCAATTCTGTCAATGCATTAAGCATATGGTAAATATCATCACTATCTAATAAATTGGTCAGATAAGTCGTCCCTTTGGCAAAGGCCGCAAGTAATAATGCACGGTTGGAAACACTTTTGGAACCGGGTAAATTAATAGTTCCATTAATGCAGGATATAGGTTGTAACGTCAGGGATTGCATAAACGGCGGGCTCTCCGATTGGTAACATACTGTATTTTTAATTGATGAGATAGATTCATATCGGGAGGTTTTAGTCCTCCCGATCCGATAATAAAATGATTATGCGTTGCGACGCTCAAAATCTGCCATAAATTCGACCAATGCCTGGACACCTTCATATGGCATCGCGTTATAGATTGAAGCTCTGGCTCCCCCGGCGACTTTATGCCCTTTCAAAGCATGTAATCCTTGTGAATAGGCTTCTTCCAGAAATTTGCCATCCAGAGCCGGATTTGCCAACTGGAATGGCACATTCATGATAGAGCGGTTTTGCGGTGCGACACGGTTGATATACAGGTTACTGTTATCAATAGCCTGATACAGGCTTTCAGCTTTTGCATAATTCCGTTTTTTGATCTCCTGCAAACCACCTTGTTCTTTCAACCACTTGAATACCATACCAGAGAGATACCATGCAAATGTTGGCGGCGTGTTATACATAGAGTCATACTTAGCCTGTACGGTATAGTCCAGAATGGAAGGGGTGTGCTGATGCGCTTTACCCAACAAATCTCCACGGATAATCACGACCGTAATCCCTGCCGGCCCGATATTTTTCTGAGCACCTGCATAAATGACACCATAACGGCTCACATCAATGGGTGCAGAAAGAATGGTTGAAGAATAATCGGCAACTACAATCTTATCATCGCCAAAATCCGGCTCTTCAAAAATGGCAATGCCATCAATAGTTTCATTAGGGCAATAATGAACATAAGCAGCATCCCGATTTAAAACCCATTCACTCATGGGCTTCACACTTTTAATGCCATCTGTTTCAGTTAGAATATTAATGACATTAGGTGTACAATATTTTTCTGCATCTTTAGCCGCACTTTCAGCCCAATAACCGCCAACGATATAATCTGCTGACGTTTTATTGCCAAGTAAATTCAATGGCAATGCTGAAAACTGGCCTCGGGCACCACCATGGCAAAATAGCACCTTATAATTATCAGGTATCGATAATAAATCCCGGAAATCTTTTTCTGCTTCAACCGCAACAGAGATAAATTCTTTGCTGCGATGACTGATCTCCATAACCGACGTTCCCAGTCCATGCCAGTTGCAAAGTTCTTGTTCAGCACGACGTAATACTTCTGCTGGCAACATAGCTGGGCCAGCACTGAAATTATATACCTGACTCATTAACCTACCCTATCATTATGGATACAATAAAAATCGGACGTACTGGTTTTATCACTCCCGCTGTGCCTCTGCAATGGTTATTACCAGATTCTTTTAACTTGCGGTTAGGCCATGCTGCTTGTAAGATATTAATCCACCCAATAAAAAACTAATTACCTCCGATTAATAATTAATTCAGTTTTCATTATTTGGATTCATATCATTTAATAAAAACATGAATATCAAATTATGTGTAATACATTTCAAAGCCATTCAGCGTAAATTATTTATCAACTATTGATACAGTAAAGAAAATAACAAACCTCCTGATATATAAATAAAGAAAAGCTCTTAATTATTTGCGAAAGGAATAACAAGGATTCATACAATGATAAATACCACTCCCTATAATTTCGAAAGTAAATCAATATCTCCTACTGACTGTGATTTGATTAATCTTCTTATACAAAAAACCTCAGAAAACCCTGACCACCATGCAATAATTACAGAAGAACGGACAATCAGTTACCGAGAATTAATCTATCAAGCACGATCATTAGCATTTCACTTATATAATCTGGGTGTGAAATATGAAACTCCCGTCGCTATTTTATTGGAACCAGGAATTGAACAAATCATTAGTCAAGTTGCCATTCTAATGGTAGGTGGAAGTTGTGTTCCTCTCGATCCTGCCGTGCCTGATAACAGGTTATGCTTTATGTTACAAGACTTACAAATAAATCTGACATTAACAACTCATCAATATCAAGATCGCACCTTACCAACCGATTTCGTTATTATTAATCAAGATATACTGGAAGTTTCAAAGACTGAAGATCTTCCTAATATTCATAGAGGGAAAAACCATCGCTCCCATATTTTATTCACTTCTGGAACGACAGGAACTCCTAAAGCAGTTGAAATTGAAGCTCGCGGTATTCTACGCTTCGTTGTTAATCCTACTGGTATCAATTTAACTGCTACTGATATAATAGCCTCTGTTTGTAATACTACATTTGATGTTTATCTATTCGAAATCTGGGTAACTTTATTAAATGGAGCTTCAATAGTTATTATTCCAAGAAAAATAATTATTGATCCTTATTTATTTAAAACCACATTAGAAAAGTTCTCTGTGAGCTGTCTGATTATGACGGCCACTTTATTCCACTTAACTGCTCAAACATATCCTCAAGCATTTCGTCAATTACGTTACCTTCTCATAGGTGGTGAAACACTCAATTCACATATTTTACGCCAAGTTTTACAATTTAACCCTCCCCAACATTTCATAAACTGCTATGGTCCCACTGAAAGTACCATCATGGCCCTAAACTATGAAGCCACGTTAGACGAATTAACAGAAGACAATGTACCAATAGGAAGGCCAATTGCTAATGCCGATATCTATATTTTGGATGACCAGCAACAACCTGTTGCGCCAAATCAAATAGGTGAGATATATCTTGCAGGCGAGGGGTTAGCCCGTGGTTATTGGAATCGTCCAGAAATTAATGCTGAACGTTTCATGATGGTTGACATTGGGAAAAATAACCAATTGAAAAGAATATATAAAACCGGTGATTTAGGCTGGCAACGTTCTGATGGTGTTTATATGTATGCAGGACGGATAGATAATCAGATAAAAATACGCGGACACCGTGTCGAAATTGAAGAAGTAGAAACTCAACTACTGAAAAGTCAACTACTACAATCAGCAGCTGTATGCGTAGTAAAAAAAGAGAATTCAGAACCCTACTCAATTGCCTTTATCGTTCCTAAAGAACCGGAGACTTTCTCCAAACAAACACTTACTCAATGGGTGAGTCATTATTTACCTAATTATATGCTTCCCCGGCTTATCGTTGTTGAACATATTCCTCTTACCCAAAATGGTAAAATGGATAGAGCTCGTTTGCTAGAAGAATATTCGAAGAATCAAAAACAACAATTTCTGTCTCAACTAAATACTAAAATGAGCGAAGAGGAATTGATCGTTTTAAATATTTGGAGTCAAGTCTTAGATAATTACGATATTACGTTAGATAGCGATTTTTTTCAGTCAGGAGGTAATTCAATACAAGCTGCCAGACTTATTATTGATATCGGGAATAAGATGCAGAGACGTTTACCTGTTCAGCTCTTATATGATTCACCCACGCCAAGAAAACTAGCAACAAGTCTACAACAAAACAAGAACGAGCCTACTGATATATGTGCTGTTATGCTTAAAGATAGCCAACTTCCTTCCGATATCCAGCCGTTATCTCAACCACTTCAACCATGGCTGGATTCAAACTCAGGGCGAGTATTATTAACCGGTGCAACGGGATTCCTAGGCGCATTTCTCCTACGTGACCTTTTGTTACAAACTGAAATTAATAAAGTCACTTGCCTGGTACGTGCACATAATAATGAGGCTGCCCTGCTGAAAGTTAAGGAAAACCTGAATCAATATGGTCTATGGAAAGAAGAATTTCTCTCACGATTGCAAGTTATTGCCAGTGATATTGCAAAACCTCAATTTGCCCTGAGCCAACAAATTTATGAAAATCTATCTACAGAATGTGATGTTATTTTTCATTTAGCCGCGCATGTAAATTATTCTCAGCCTTATTCTATACATTACTCTAGCAATATTTTGGGAACACTAAATGTATTACGCTTTGCTGTCAGTAAGAAAATAAAACCTCTACACTATATGTCCACTATTGCTGTTTTTGGTCCCGTCGGGCTTTTCTCTACTGTACCCAGAATATATGAAGATGACGATATAACATCCTACTTGCCTGGCTTAAAATATGATTCAGGATATACACAAAGTCAGTGGGTTGTTGAACAGATAATATGGCAGGCCAGAGACAGAGGAATACCTCTTGCGGTCTATCGCCCTGGTTTTATCGTGGGAGATAGTTTGACTGGAGCAAGTAATCCCAACGATTTTATCTCCAGATTGGTCAAAGGCTGTATAATGATCAAGGCTTATCCACTACTCGCTAATCAACGAAAAGAATTCGTTCCAGTTAATTATGTCAGCCAACTCCTACTTGATATCTCTCGCAATAATCGCAACCTGGGAAAAGCTTATCACTTGGTTTCACCTGATAATAAGCAATCTGTCGATTTAGAACCATTTTTTGAATTACTTAATCAGTGTGGTTATCATCTCAAAGGCATGCATTATTCTGAGTGGCTAAAAAAATTAGAAACAGATCAAAAGCTGATAGACAGCCCTCTGCTACCATTACTGCCCATGTTATCTGAAAAAGTTTATGGTGAGCTTACACGATGGGAGGTGTACGAAAATATGCCGGCATATGATGCAAAAAATACAGAATCAGCACTAGAGACATCCGTTATATATACACCAATGGATAGTGATCTTCTAAAACGTTATCTTAATTACTGGAAAAAAACAGGTTTTTTGTCATAGCGTAGAGTTTATATTTTATACAATACAGAAAGACGTTTTTAAACGTCTTTCTGCCTGGATCAGGAATTAATATTTAGAAAACATTTCCTGAATTTTTACTGGATCAGACGTTTCAGTCAGAGCCAGTTGCAGAAGAACACGTGCTTTCTGCGGGTTCAAACGTTCTGATGCAACAAAACCATATTTGCTGTCATTAACTTCAGCATTCTGAGTAGTGTAACCGAAAGGAATACGGCTAGAGCGAACAACGACAACGCCATCTTTAGCTGCTTGAGCCAGTGTGTCCAAAATGGATTTATAGATATTACCGTTACCTACGCCCGCACTGATAATTCCTTTATAACCATTTTCCACAAATGCTTTTGCTGGCAGATCAGAAGCATTCGAGTAGTTATAAACGATACCTACTTTTGGCAATTCGTTTAATTTGCTGACATCAAAAACAGCTTTATCAGCTCTTACTGGTGCAACAGAATAGTAGTTGACTTTACCGTTATGAATAAAACCCTGTGACCCCGCATTTACTGCCTGGAATGCCTGAACTTCAGTGGTGCTCAATTTACTGATGTCACGACCATGAATAACAGAGTCATTCATAGCTAACAAGACACCACGGTTTGCGGAATTTTTATCTGCTGCTACAGCTACTGCATTATAGAGGTTCAATGGACCGTCAGCACCCAGAGCTGTGGATGGACGCATTGCACCAACCATTACAATTGGTTTACGGCACTGAGTAGTCAGATCAAGGAAGTAAGCGGTTTCTTCCATAGTGTCAGTACCGTGAGTGATTACAAAACCATCAGTTTTATCACAATCAGCATTGATTTTTTTCGCCAGAGTCAGCCAAACTTGATCGTTCATGTCCTGTGAACCAATGCTAACAACCTGCTCCCCTTTCAGATCAGCAATATTTTTGATAGCAGGAACAGCATTCAGCAATGAATCAATACCGACTTTACCCGCAGTATAACTAGACTGAGTTGCAGATTCACCACCCCCAGCGATTGTGCCACCCGTTGCCAACACAGTAATATTTGGCAAAGCAAACGCAGAACCACTGACTAAAGCCAAAAAACTGGCCATTGCTGTTTTTTTGATCTTTTTCATTATTCAACCTCTTGTAAAAAAAACTATTTTAGTATGTATAAGAGAAATAAATAAACTCTAATTAACAATAATTTTTGGAATTAAATAGAGGAGACAAAAAAAACGCCGTATGATATGCAATTCTTAATAGAAACCGAAGTGAATAAACGATGACGCAAACCTATATCCCAGGCAAAGATGCCGCACTGGAAGATTCAATTAATAAATTCCAACATAAACTGAACTCTCTCGGCTTTAATATTGAAGAAGCCTCATGGCTAAATCCTGTTCCGAATGTCTGGTCAGTGCATATCCGCGATCGCGATTGTCCATTGTGTTTTACTAACGGCAAGGGAGCCAGTAAAAAAGCAGCATTAGCCTCTGCATTAGGTGAATACTTTGAGCGTCTATCAACAAATTATTTTTTCGCTGATTTCTATCTTGGAAATACGATTGCCAAAAGCGAATTTGTTCATTATCCAAACGAAAAGTGGTTCCCGCTGCCGGAAGATGATTCCTTGCCAGAAGGTATCCTGGACGAACATTTACACCGTTTTTACAATCCTGCCAACGAACTTTGTGGCAGCCAGTTGATTGATTTGCAATCCAGTAATGAAGAACGTGGGATCTGCGCATTACCATTCACGCGTCAGTCCGATAACAAAACCGTCTATATTCCAATGAATATCGTTGGGAATCTGTATGTTTCAAACGGTATGTCGGCAGGTAATACCGTAAATGAAGCTCGTGTTCAGGGGCTATCCGAAGTATTCGAACGTTATGTGAAAAACCGCATTATTGC
Organism: Xenorhabdus sp. SGI246; assembly: GCF_040838225.1. Classification (NCBI taxonomy): domain Bacteria; kingdom Pseudomonadati; phylum Pseudomonadota; class Gammaproteobacteria; order Enterobacterales; family Morganellaceae; genus Xenorhabdus; species Xenorhabdus sp. SGI246. The sequence goes on along the minus strand of NZ_JBFPEZ010000030.1, from coordinate 5,717 downwards.
AGAATGCATTAGTTTGCCTGAAATTCCACAAGTTGTGATGGCTCGCTACCCCGGTATTGTTGCATCAGTCAATAAATTGCAGGAAGAAGGTTTCCCACTCTATTGCTATGATGCTTCTCTGGGCGGTCAATTCCCGGTGATCTGCGTTGTATTGTTCAACCCCAATAACGGCACATGCTTTGCCTCTTTTGGTGCTCACCCTGATTTCGGTGTTGCGTTAGAACGTACCGTAACAGAACTTTTACAAGGCCGCAGTCTGAAAGATCTTGATGTCTTTACACCACCAAGTTTCGATGATGAAGAAGTTTCTGAACACACAAATCTGGAAACTCACTTTATTGATTCAAGCGGTGCAATTAGTTGGGATTTGTTCAAACAAGATGCTGATTATGAATTTGCCGACTGGGATTTTAGCGGTACAACAGAAGAAGAATTCGCAACCTTAATGGGCATTTTCAATTCGCTTGATGCAGAAGTTTATATTGCTGATTATGAACATCTCAGTGTTTATGCCTGCCGCATTCTAGTGCCGGGTATGTCAGATATTTACCCGGTTGAAGATCTGTACATTGCCAATAATACGATGGGAACTCACTTGCGTGACACGATTCTGTCCTTGCCGGATAGCCAGTGGCAACCGGAAGAATACCTTGCCTTCCTCGAACAAATAGATGAAGAAGGGCTGGATGATTTTACCCGTGTTCGTGAATTATTAGGAATTGCAGCAGGAAAAGATAACGGCTGGAGCAACTTGCGTATTGGTGAGCTGAAATCCATGTTGGCACTGGCAGGTAATGATCTGGAGCAGGCTCTGATATGGGTTGAATGGACACAAGATTTCAATTCTTCTGTCTTTACAGCAGAAAGGGCAAATTATTATCGCTGCCTGCATACCCTATTATTGCTTACCCAAGACGAAGATCGTGATCCAGACCAATATCATCAGGCCTTTGTCAAAATGTACGGTCAGAAAGCGGTAGATGCTGCATCTTCAGCCATTGATGGTAAAAACTGTTTCTACGGATTATGGTCTGTCGATGCAGAATTAAAAGCATTACCAGCCCATCAGGCATTATTGAATGCTTATGAAAAATTACAAAAAGCCAAACGGGATTTTTGGATAAATAAGCAGGAATAAACAACCTGTTAAATTAAAGTTATTTTTGGCCAAAATTAAAACTCAGGTTAAATTACATTTATTTTCAAATAACAAATAAATGACAATTTAACCTGTTATTTCACTTTTTCTGTATTTTTCTCAAAACCCTTCAATATTAAATATTTTTATAATTTTTAAAAAATATTTAATATATAAAAATTAACAAATTAACCCCAATAAAGGCTATTTTAACAGCTATAATTCACCAGAATTTCTATTTAACATGATCCATATCAAATTTAGGTCAATGCCCGTTTGTTACTATCATCACGTGCTATAATTAACTAAGAATAAAGTGAGTGTTAGTATGAAAACTGACAACCCTTTTAATTTATATTCACCTGCTGTAATGGCACAAATTGCTGATGATAACGGTGTATATAAAGTCAATAAACATCTCGCAGTAACTTATTTATCAGCAATCATGGCTGGTGTATTTATTTCCATCGCTTTCGTCTTTTATATTACGGCTACAACAGGAACTTTTTCTATTCCTTATGGTTTAGCTAAATTGATCGGTGGCATCTGTTTCTCCCTGGGTTTAATGTTAATAATAATATTTGGTGTCGATCTCTTCACTTCCACAGTATTAACTATTGTTTCAAAAGCAACAGGCCGTATTACCTGGTCACAAATGCTCAAAAACTGGATTAACGTTTATATCGGTAATCTGATTGGCGCTTTATTTTTTGTCACTTTAATGTGGCATTCAGGCCAACATACCGCCGCCAGTGGTTTCTGGGGCCTGAACGTATTACAGGTAGCCGATCATAAAATGCATCATACCTTTATTGAGGCACTATGCTTAGGCATTTTAGCTAATCTGATGGTATGCCTTGCTGTCTGGATGAGTTATGCAGGCCGCAGTCTTATTGATAAATTATTTGCATTAATTCTGCCCATTAGCATGTTCGTCGCAAGCGGCTTTGAACACAGCATTGCTAACATGTTTCTGATCCCTTTTGGAATTGTTATTAAAGAATTCGCCCCCGCTGAATTCTGGGAAAAAATAGGAACAACACCGGAGCAATTTCCCCAACTGACAGTCTCAAATTTTATTACTGATAACCTGCTACCAGTTACGATTGGTAACATCATTGGTGGTTCAATATTGGTTGGGTTGACTTATTGGTTCATTTATTTACGTGGTAGCCGCTGACATTAATTTGCTTCCACACCAAATTTCCAAGTTCTACGGTTAAAAGGTAAAAGTATCATGTCCGAGTTAAATGAAAAATTCTTTGTAGCATGGCAAGGCTTTAACAAAGGTAGCTGGCAGAATGAAGTCAATGTTCGTGACTTTATTCAGAAAAACTACACGCCATATGAAGGTGATGAATCATTTCTTGCAGGCGCCACAAAAGCGACAGATATTTTGTGGGAAATGGTCATGGAAGGTATCAAAATCGAAAACCGCACTCATGCTCCGGTTGATTTTGATACTCACGTTGCGTCTACAATTACCTCTCATGATGCTGGTTATATTGAAAAAGATCTGGAACAAATCGTTGGTCTGCAAACTGAAGCGCCACTGAAACGTGCCATTATTCCATTTGGTGGGATTAAAATGGTTGAAGGCTCTTGCAAAGCATACAACCGAGAGCTGGATCCGAAACTGAAACAAATTTTTACTGAATATCGTAAAACCCACAATCAGGGGGTATTCGATGTTTATACACCTGATATTCTGAAATGCCGTAAATCCGGTGTACTAACTGGTTTACCTGACGCTTATGGGCGCGGTCGTATTATTGGTGATTATCGTCGTGTTGCACTATACGGTATTGATTTCCTGCGTGATGAAAAGTATGCACAATTCACCTCATTGCAGGAAAAATTGGAAAATGGCGAAGATCTGGAAGCAACTATTCGCCTGCGGGAAGAGATTTCAGAACAACACCATGCTCTTGGTCAAATTAAAGAAATGGCTGCTAAATATGGCTACGATATTTCCGGCCCTGCGACCACAGCCAGGGAAGCTGTACAGTGGACTTATTTTGCCTATCTGGCTGCTGTAAAATCTCAAAATGGTGCTGCAATGTCTTTCGGCCGTGTATCCAGCTTTCTGGATATCTACATTGAGCGTGACCTGCAAGCGGACAAATTGACTGAACAAGAAGCGCAAGAGCTGATCGACCATCTGGTGATGAAACTGCGTATGGTTCGTTTCCTGCGTACTCCAGAATACGATGAGTTGTTCTCCGGTGACCCGATTTGGGCTACTGAATCAATAGCTGGCATGGGTCTGGATGGCCGTACCCTTGTTACCAAAAACAGTTACCGTTTCCTGAATACGCTGTACACAATGGGGTCATCTCCGGAGCCCAATATGACCATTTTGTGGTCTGAAAAATTACCAGCCAACTTTAAAAAATACGCAGCAAAAGTGTCTATCGATACTTCATCCTTACAGTATGAAAATGATGATCTGATGCGTCCCGATTTCAACAGTGATGATTACGCCATTGCATGTTGCGTCAGCCCAATGGTTGTTGGTAAACAAATGCAGTTCTTTGGTGCCCGTGCAAATCTGGCGAAAACCATGTTGTATGCGATCAATGGTGGTGTAGATGAAAAACTGAAAATGCAAGTTGGCCCGAAAGAAGCCCCTATGAAAGATGACGTTTTGGATTACGACAAAGTCATTGAACGCATGGATCACTTTATGGACTGGCTGGCAAAACAGTATGTTACAGCGCTGAATATCATCCACTACATGCATGATAAATACAGCTATGAAGCTGCCTTAATGGCACTGCATGATCGGGATGTTCATCGTACTATGGCATGTGGTATCGCAGGTTTGTCTGTGGCGGCAGACTCTCTGTCCGCGATCAAATATGCAAAAGTATCACCAATCCGTGATGAAAATGGCCTGGCGATTGATTTCAAAATCGAAGGCGAATATCCCCAGTTTGGTAATAATGATACTCGTGTTGATGATATTGCCTGCGATTTGGTTGAACGTTTCATGAAGAAAATTCAGAAATTGCAGACTTATCGTAACGCAGTACCAACTCAGTCTGTACTAACCATTACCTCTAACGTTGTTTATGGTAAAAAAACTGGTAACACACCTGATGGCCGTTGCGCAGGTGCTCCATTTGGACCGGGCGCTAACCCGATGCACGGTCGTGACCAAAAAGGCGCAGTGGCTTCACTGACCTCAGTTGCTAAACTACCCTTTGCTTACGCGAAGGATGGTATCTCTTATACCTTCTCCATCGTACCTAATGCTCTGGGTAAAAATGACGAAGCACGCAAAACGAATCTGGCTGCTCTGTTGGATGGCTACTTCCATCATGAAACCGATATTGAAGGTGGTCAACATCTAAACGTTAACGTAATGAATCGTGAAATGTTAATGGATGCAATGGAAAATCCTGAAAAATATCCTCAGTTAACAATCCGTGTATCTGGTTATGCGGTACGCTTCAATTCTCTGACTAAAGAGCAGCAACAGGATGTAATTACGCGCACATTTACGCAAACAATGTAAATATTTATTTGTATTAGTCGCATCGTGTTACTTCAAAAATGCCATAATTTTCTCATTGAACAAAATGGCATGCACTTCAAGGCCCCTGTACAATCGGGGGCCTTTACTCTCTCAGCATCCAATCAGTTTTTGGAGAAACCCTTTCATGTCCGTACTTGGTCGTATCCACTCTTTTGAATCCTGCGGAACCATTGATGGCCCTGGTATCCGTTTTATCGCGTTTTTCCAAGGCTGCCTGATGCGTTGTCTTTATTGCCATAATCGTGATACATGGGATACGCACTGCGGCAAAACGGTAACTGTCGAAGAACTTATCAAGGAAGTAACAACTTATCGTCATTTTATGAATGCCTCAGGCGGCGGAGTCACAGCATCAGGTGGAGAAGCAATCCTTCAAGCTGAGTTTGTCCGTGATTGGTTCAGAGCTTGCCATGCAGAAGGTATTCACACTTGTTTAGATACCAATGGCTTTGTTCGCCGCTATGAACCAGTAATTGATGAGCTGCTGGATGATACCGATTTAGTGATGCTGGATCTAAAACAACTTGACGATGATATTCACCGAGAGCTGGTCGGTGTTTCCAATCACCGAACGCTCGAATTTGCCCATTATCTGGCAAAACGTAATCAAAAAACATGGATCCGCTATGTTGTTGTACCCGGATGGTCAGATGATGATAAATCTGTCCACATGTTGGGAGAATTCACCAGGGATATGAAGAACATCGAGAAAATTGAATTATTGCCTTATCATGAGCTTGGAAAGCATAAATGGATTGCCATGGGGGAAAAATACAAACTGAAAGAGGTAAAACCCCCTTCTCATGAGACCATGGAGCGCGTGCAACGAATCCTGACTAATTACGGACATCATGTAATTTATTGAATCCAATATTCTTCAACCGCCTTAAAAGAAATCGTCACAAATAGCAACTGGTTCAATAATAAATTGCAGCCAGTTTTGCGCTAAAAAATCATTTTATCATTTAAATATTGTGCAAATTTAAACCCGATGTTTTTATCAGACAACGTTCTATAATATTAATTCGGTGTTCAAAT
>NZ_JBFPEZ010000003.1:0-73103 GCF_040838225.1 Xenorhabdus sp. SGI246 | reverse complement strand
CAATGATATTGTGAGTCATGCGGTGGTAAGCATGTATAGTCAAGGCGAAAATCAAAAACTCATTGCTTATATCAGTCCCACAACGGCGTGGTTAGATGAAAAAGTGACGGCATTGAATGAGAGCTATATTGAAAACAGGAAAAATGTCTTTGAAGGACAACATACATCGGAAAATACCCATCATGACAATAATGGAGTAGTAGATTCAGACACGGATTCCAGTCGCTGGATAAACAGTTATACCGGTCAGCCCATTACGCTGGACCAAATAAAAGAGTGGCGGGCAGGCACTGTACAGCGAATTGAATCCTTGCGTCCCCGTCGCTTACTGGAAATCGGCTGTGGGACAGGTGACTTGTTGTACCATTATGCGGCTCAGTGTGGATCGGTACTGGCCACTGATATTTCAGCGGCAGTCTTGGCGCGTCACCAAAAGATTTTGCAACAGCGTGGCTGGTCGCACGTAGAACTAAGAAGGGGGGATGCACTGAATTTGGGCACAACCACGCCTGATCAGTTCGATACCGTTGTAATGAACTCCGTTGGGCAATCCTTCCCCAATGTTCAATACCTGGAAAAAGTCATTACACAGTTATTACCCACGGTTGAAACAGGGGGGAAAATCCTTCTGGGCGATATTCGTAACTTAGATTTGTTAACTGCACATGTCACGGCCATTGAAAAAAATCGTCTGAATGGGCAACGTATTTCAGTGGGTACGCTGGCAAATCACATTCAGCGGCGTTTACAGCAAGAAAAAGAGCTTTTACTTAGCCCGACCTATTTTGCGCATTTGCCGGCGCGTTACCCAGAAATTGGTCGAGTTGATATTTTGGTCAAACGTGGCATCGGTGACAATGAAATGCTGCGCTATCGTTATGAAGTTATATTACATAAATGCGATAAAAATACAGAATTATGTTGCAATTTCCCTATAACTTGGTGCGATTTCAATTCTATTGAAGTGCTTCGTAATGTGTTAGAAACAGGCGAATACGATACATTTGGCGTTTCCGGTATTCCTAATGCCCGTATCAAAGATGATTTTGATTTAGCGGAAGGGCTACGTCATTGGCCATCTAATCAGATAGTTTTTCCACCCAAAAATGCCAGCGGTTTTTCTCCAGAAGCAACAGAGCAAATTTTGTCACTTGAATCTTTACTCCAATACGCGGAACAGTGCGGCTACCAGTGTGAACTTACCTGGTCACAACAACGACCCGACTTGTTGGATGTCATTTTTAGCCGGGGTGAATTACCTCAAATACAGGCACGTTCAGATTACAGCCAAACTCATTTGGCCAATTATCCACAACTCCCTGCCATTGGTGGAGAACTTGCGGAGTTACTGGAATCTGCTCTGAAAAAACAATTGCCTGATTATATGGTGCCCAGTCTTTATATCCCATTGGAACGTATGCCACTGAATTTGAATAATAAAGTGGATAAAAAAGCGTTACCTATTCCAGATGAGAGTGACTTACATCGTCAGACTTATATCGCACCGAGAGATGAAATTGAGAAAAAACTCTGTCAGTTATGGCAAGAACATCTAAAAATCAATCAAATTGGTATTTATGATCATTTCTTCTCGCTCGGTGGTCATTCACTCCTGGCCGTTAAGATAACCGCTGCCATAAGAAGTACTTTAACCAATAATTTCAGTATGCAGCAGCTATTTGCAAATCCAACCATTGCACAAATTGCAAGTGTGATTCGTAACAGTCATAAGCACGAAATATCTACACCGAAGACAAAACACAATATATCTGAACGCAATATATTTGATGGAAAAATACCTATTTCTTATAGTCAGAGACTGTTTTGGTATTTTATTCAAGAAAAGTTATTGGAGGACAGTTTTCACGTACCAGTTGCTTTACTGATGGAAGGAAAACTGAATCATAGTGCGTTGGAAAAAACTTTAAATACCATCTTAGAACGACATGAAAGTTTGCGTTTTAAGTTTTATAAAGAAAACGAGCAAATTTTCATGCAGCCTGATAATAAAATGAAAATTAATCTACAAGTTATCGAAGCATTACCAAAAGAAATAGAGAAAGAACAAATTATTATTGAAATTAACAAACTCTGGGAAGAGAAATTAAGAACACCTTTTGATGTTTACAAAGGTCCATTAATCAGGACATTCTTATTGCCTGTTTCGGAAAAAATTACAGTATTATTTGTTGATATGCACCACATTATTTCTGATGGATGGTCTATCAATGTCATAATGAATGAGTTTAAACAGTTATATACGGCTTATTCTCAGGGGCAAGAAAATACATTACCACCGGTTGCCATGCAATATTCTGATTATGTTTACGACTTGCAAGAAACTTATACAACTGAGGCAGTTAAAAAACAGATTGAATTTTGGCAACAACAATTTTCCGATATCAGTACAGACCGTAATTTTCCAGTTCCTTTCAAAAAACACCAGGCCTCAAAATATCGGTCTCACGCCCGTCATATCAAAATACCTGATTCACTCGATAAAGCCGTTTCACAATATTGTGAAACTCATAAGATCACGCCTTATATGTTATTTATGGCTTTATTCCACACTTGTCTTTTTATGCACTCCGGTGAGTCACAACATATTGTTACCTCACCAAAAGTTGACCGTAATCTCATAGAAAGCCATCAAACAGTCGGGTTATTCTTAAGTGACTTAATAGTCAAATCGACCATTAATAAGGAGATGAGCCTGCAAGAAGTCATTAAGCAGGTTAGCCAGTCTGTTCATCACTTCATAGAAAATTCAAATACCCACATGTCTGTTGTGCTTGAAGTGGTGGGAGAAAAGGCGATAGATAATATATTTAATGTTCTGTTTAACTATTTGGATGCGCAAAATCTCTATGATTTTATTGATATGTCCAAGAATGGAAAATTATCACTGCCAAATCTTGATGTGGAATTGATAGATGCTCAAGTGATTCCTTTTGAATCACTTGGAATGAATCTCATATACATACCACAAAAGATCGAGTGTGTACTCAATTACAATCCAGAACTGTATACAGAAGAAGTCATTGATAACCTGACTGAATATTATGAACGACTACTGAATGTCATTATATCCGGTCAAGAAAAAGAGAGCATCAGTCAGTTTTATGGCTAAATTTTACTGAAAAATTAATAGATTGGCCTCATAAATGAGGCCAATGTCGAATTCGACGGCGAAAGTTGCCTCAGTCAGTTGTTAACGTTAATCTATGCAATCATGACGCATATGTAAAAAAACGTTTCTCCGCTTCACTTTACTTTCCCTTGATTGATAAATCCTATCAATATATTGACTATTGATCGTCAATACCGATCAAATTATTGATCTTTTTTGATTCTTAAGGTAAATTTTTCTTCTGCGCGCACAAAACTGTGTTCGAAATCTTTTCGTTATAACGCTTTATTGTTTTGCGTTATACATAATAAGTAGTTGTATATTATGATCATTATGGATATGTAAATGAAAAAAACTTTAGCTTCATCTTTTATTACTGTAATGCTGATTTCAGTAAGCAATATTTCTTATGCGGCCTTTCCGCTAACAACGGGGGAAGTAAAATTCCAGGGGGACATTATAGAATCAACCTGTAATGCTTCTAGTGATCCTGTGAAGATGGGGACATATCACACGAGCGAAATAAAAGCAAAGGAAACTAAAGTTACAGGGAGTGAAAAGAATTTTAAAATCAAATTAACTGAGTGCCCTGTTACTGCTGTACCTCTTTCCATGGAGGTTACATTTTCTGGAAGTACTAAGGATACCAAAGATTCAACGTTATTGGCATTAGACTCATCTTCTACTGCAAAAGGGATTGGCATCGGTATTTATGACGCAAAAGGAATGCCGATAAGTTTATCTTCCACATACTCATTCCCTAATAAAATCAACAACGCTGTTATGGAAATACCTTTACAAGCGGCTTATGTATCTAATGGAGTTACTGCTGAAGCCGGAACGGCCAATGCCACGCTTAAATTTGAGATAAATTACAAATAAAAATTATTTATAAATATTTATTTCCTGGCCGCAGGGGCATTTTTATGGCTGCGGCCTTGACCTATTAACATCATAAATAGTCATGTAATAATGAAAAATAAGATAAAAAGAATATTTACATCGTATATGCTAACGAAAAAAATAACACTTATATGCTCATTGTTTTTTGTATTGCCATCCTGGGCGGGTGTAACCGTGGGTGGAACCCGTGTTATTTATAAAGGCAATAAAAAAGAAACTTCAATTTCAGTGAAAAACTCTGATGAAAGCCGGCCTTATTTAATTCAATCTTTTATCAGTACTGATTCAAAGGGAGAAAAAGCGCCGTTCATTGTGACACCACCGCTATTCCGTTTGGATGCGGGCAAAGAAAGTATTCTTCGTATTGTCCGTACCGGTGGTAATTTACCTGAGGATAGGGAATCGGTTTTTTACCTGAATGTGAAATCTATTCCTTCCATACAAGAAAACGAACAGAATACCTTATTGATTACGGTGAAAACCCGAATCAAATTATTTTATCGGCCTGAAGGCATTGAAGGTGATGCCGAAGAAGCTTATAAGACGCTGACATTTCGTCGCATAGGTCACCAACTTGAGGTCAGAAACCCCAGTAATTATTACGTAACCATCGGGCAGCTCAAAGTAGCCGGGAAAACCCTGACGGGGACTGATATGATCGCGCCACAAGGTGTTGCACATTTTGTCCTGCCATCTGAATCACCCGGCTTAGTTAGCTGGAATAGTATTAACAGTTATGGTGGTGTGAGCAAAGAGATAATTAAAAACTTGCCTTAAAAAGAAGATGAAAGATAACAAAGAATATTGGGGACAAAAAATCATATTTGTTAAATATAAAACAAGTAGCAGCACAATCATACCAACATGTTTGCTTTCGGTCTTTATTTTATGTTTTTCTGTGTTGTTATCATTACCCGTCATGGCAAAGGATTATTTTCGATTATCAGCATTGGAATTAAATGATACTCAATCGGTAATTGATTTAAGCACATTTTCATCCCCTGGCAGTCAATTACCGGGTCAATATCAGGTGAATATATTTCTTAACGGCAAAGAAAAAGAAACAAAACAAGTTAATTTTATTAAACTGGAAAACGGAAAACTGTCGCCACAGCTAACGGTCGATAATTTAAAACAGTTTGGTGTAAAAATCTCGGTTTTGCCTGCAATGATGAAACTCTCGCCTGAACAAATTATTGATGATATTAGCGAGTATATCCCACAGGCATCGGCTTCATTTGATTTCTATGAGCAACGTCTGGATATCAGTATTCCGCAAGCTGCATTGGATAATCAAGCCAGAGATACTGTGGCATCACATTTATGGCAACAAGGAGAGTCAGCATTTTTAATGAGCTATAATTTTAGTGGGTCAGAGAATTATAGTAAAAATACAAGAAACCAGAGTTATTTTTTAAATTTACAAAGCGGGATAAATATCGGACCGTGGCGGGTAAGAAATCAATCCGTTTATGACCATGATTCTGGAACAAGTAAAAGTAAGGGTCGTTTTTCATCCATTAACAGTTACATCCAACGGGACATTCATGGACTAAAAAGCCAACTCATTCTTGGCGAAACCTTTACTGACGGAGATATATTTGAAAGCGTACCGTTCATCGGGGCTTCTATGACATCCGATAGCTTAATGTTGCCCGGCAGCCAACGTGGCTTTGCGCCAATTATTCGTGGTATTGCTCAAACCAACGCGCGCGTAACGATTCGCCAAAATAATTACGTCATCTACGAAAGCTATGTTCCGCCGGGGCCTTTTGTTATTACGGATCTTTATTCAACCTCCGGCTCCGGTGATTTGGATGTCACGATCACCGAAAAGGACGGGCGGCAACGTAAATTTGTGCAACCATTTTCATCAGTGCCAATGATGCAGCGAGAAGGGCAGTTAAAATATCAGGTTACTCTGGGGCGCTATCGTTATTCCAATGCCAACATTTATAAACCTTATTTTAGCGAAGCAGCATTTATTTATGGGTTCTCCAATCGGTTAAGTTTGCTATCTGGTATGCAGGTAGCAGAAAACTATAGGGCGTTTAACGCGGGTCTGGGGGTTGGACTAGGTAATTTTGGTGCAATTTCTCTGGATATGACACTGGCAGATGCCAGATTGCCGGAGAATGAACGTAAACGAGGGCAATCGTATCGAATTCGATATACGAAAAGTATTGAGGCGACGGGGACATCCCTGACTTTTTCCGGTTATCGTTATTCCACACCAGAGTACTATTCATTTGCAGAGGCAAATGAATACTCAGTCAGAAAAGACGCCAGCCGTGCACAAAATAAGCGAAGCCAATTGGAGCTAACCCTAAACCAGGGGATGGGGGATTTTGGCAATCTTTATGTATCTGCCTATCAGCAAGATTACTGGGGAAAACAAGGCACCAACCGATCATTATCTGCGGGTTATAACATTAACCTTGCCGGGATTAGTTATGGATTGAATCTTTCCTACAATGCCAATCATGAATCCATTAAGAGTAAGGATATACAGGCATCGTTTAACGTCTCTATTCCATTGGATAAGTGGCTACCTAATGGATGGGCAACTTACAGCATCAGCAGAAACGGTCGCAGTCAGGGAAGTCAACAACTGGCGATAAGTGGCAGTGCATTGGACGATCATGCCTTGTCCTATAGTATCCACGGGGAGCACAGCCATAATATGGAAGGGGCGAGCGGCGGTGCTTCGTTGGGATATAACCATTCTTTTGGCCGTGTGAATCTGGGTTACAGCTACAGTAATAATAGCCAGTCGCTTAACTATGGGCTGTCTGGTGGTCTCGTTGCCCATCAAGACGGCATTACGTTTTCTCAATCATTGGGTGAGACCGTGGTACTGGTTAAAGCGGCTGGTGCAGCAGAAACAAAGATTTTAAATCACAGTGGAATTAAAACGGATGCACGTGGCTATGCCGTAATCCCGTCGGTCGAACCTTATGCCTACAACCGGGTTGCTCTGGATACTGAAATGTTGGCTGATGGCATTGACCTTGACCACTCAGTACAACACATTGTACCGACTCGCGGTGCCGTGATTGCTGCCGATTTTCGCGTCCGTCAGGGGCACAGGATATTGGTAACATTACGCCACAACGGCAAACCCGTACCTTTTGGTGCCAGCGCAGCGTTAGTAAACAGTGACAGTAGCGGGATTGTTGGTGATGACGGTGAGCTGTATTTGAATGCTGTCCCAGAGCAGGCAGAAATAAAAGTACAATGGGGAAAAAATGCAGATCAACAATGTCATGCAAAAACAGATTTATCAGTGCTGCCCGAAAAATCAGGCGTATTACGCCTGACCGCTGACTGCCGCAGTTAAAAGGAATTTATCATGTTTAATTTTGAACGTAATAATCGCTTTCAGATTAAAGCTAATAACTTTTTATTAGTATTATTAATTATCATTGTCGCGGGAAGTTATTCGTCACGGGTTATAGCAAAAGTATGTACAGCCAATATAAATACTCAGGAAGTCAAATTTGGTGATATTTCTGTTGATTCTAATAAAACAACTTTTCCGTATCAGAAAACCACCCAACCCAGTGATAAAGTCGAAGTAAAGTGCAGTAAACTCAACCAGAGTATATATGTAAAAAATATATATGGAGCAGTGGATACTGGGAAAAGTTACTTTCATAATACTACTCTTTCTGGTGTCAAAATTAAATGGAGCCTCAACTTTAGTGGTTCGACGCCTCAGAGCATGAGAATGGGCAGTATAAGAGGGATAGGCAGAAAAAAAGTATTTGAAAGTAGTTTCCATATAGAGATCGATAATAGTGTTCAATCCGGAATTGTCAATAAGATAATAATAGAAATGGCTCGTCGAGATGAGAATGGAAATCATACCGGAGATATTTTATACAAATATATCATCCCTGCTTTTAACATCACGGCAAGAACTTGTGAAATAACCACGCCAGTTGTTAATGTTCCAATGGGAACTGTATTAGTTAGTCAATTTAAAAACAGAGGTAATACCATTGGTGGACGTTATTTCGATATTAACGTGCAATGCAAGGGATCCCCGAACGCGAGTATTACCTGGGAGCCGGGAAAGACTGATACAAATGGAGTGATAAATGCTGATTCAACCTCATCAGCAACAGGGATCGGCATCCAGATTTTAGATAGCGGAGGTAAGCCTGTGATATTTAATCAACCGCAGGATCTTGGTACGATAAACTCTTCGGAAACATTGTCATATATGGCGAAGTATTACCAAACCCATGATCGTGTTTCTGCCGGTAGCGTTAATGCCACGGCCACTTTCACTATCAATTATAAGTAATCATTAATTCTGAGGAGGTTAATTGCCTCCTCAGAATTTAGGTCATTATCTACTTATTTATCCTGCCGAAATTTGTTTTTTTCATGTATTCCAGCTTCTGCCATAACTGAGCTATCCAGTGTTTAGTCTGGGGAGTAGATAGCATGGTCATATGATTGCCGGGTGCAAGCATAGAGTTTAGTTGAGTTACGTAAGTACTCCACATAGCTTCACGGGTTTTTGTTTCCTCCATATTGCCTTTCTCTGCACTGATCAGATGAACAAGCCCCTTATAGCAAGAGCTAGGGGTATAAGTTCCATTATCGTCCCGACTCGGTTGACCGGCTTGGGAATATTTCCTGGCGGATTAGGTTCATCGGTATCAATGAGAAATAACAGGAGGGGTTTAATGCCTCTCCTGCATTTGCATTGGGTTAGATGTATTAGGCTAGATATGATCTGTTAGTTTGCTGTCCTCGGTAATCACATTTATACCGTGTGTTTAGCCAAGTCTTTAGAGGTTATTTTCTTGGACACATTGTCTTTATTAATCGATAAGACAATGTGTCCATATAATCCATCCAATAGATTATCGCCTATCTTTTTTACTGTTAAAATTGCAGCTCTATTTTTAACGCCAGAAAAGATAGAATCATCTTCATTTTTAAGCCTATTAACCTCCCTTGGAGAATACATATCATTCATCATGACTTCTTCAGATATATCCTCAGGGAAATAGAGTTGGCCTACAAAATAGAATTTATCTTCCTGTCTTTTTTGTACATTCGCCTTCCTTGCTGATAAATGGATATGCAGAGCTCTTCCCGCATAAAATCCAGGGAAAATGGTAGTGAACCTGACGATGCCTTCTTTATCAGTCTGTTGTGCCCCACGAAGGAATGTGCTTTCATCCGTTCTTGAAATCGTCCCGATATCACCAGATGGAGCTTTAAGATCTGGGTTTATATATTTCCAACCTGAATATTTACCCATTGCATTACAATGCCATATATCAATAAAGATATCATCTAAAGGTTTGCAGGTGACAGAATCAATTATTTTCATTGTCAATAAAAGAGGTATTCCTGGTTCATCCTCTGTTATATTCCTTCTCAACAGTTTGTTATTTATAAAATAGGGGCCTGACATTTCCTCTGGGGTCATTTCACAGACGCCTATATTAATATCATCCTCTCTTTTGGATTGGTTATTTGAAGAAGCAAGAGCGCCTGTTGGAATCAGAGGTAATAATGAAAATATTGCACCAGTAATACTCGCCTGTTTCAGAAAAAGTCTTCTTTCATTTTTCATAAAGTGGTTCCTTATATGTTATTTTCCTTATATGTTATTTAATAATATGATTTCATTCAAAGTCAGGCACGAGGTCAATGCAGGCGCTGAGTGGCTATTAAACTGAAAAATGGCAGCCAGCGCAAGTTGGTCATGTATTAAATAATTAGATACATATATTAAATATAGTTTATATTTTTCACGCTTAATGAAAGTTCCTGTGACTTTATCGTGCATTGTTTCCGGCCTGAAAAAACAGAGGGTTTTTCAGTTCAACCGCTTGAGCCGAATTTAGGGAACCCGGTTAGCTCGCTCCTTATTCCCGCCCATACCAATGCCACCAGTCAGATTATCGGCAGAACAATAAACAGCGCCCCATTATCAGCTTGATTGGCGGTTTTCGGTGTCCGAGGGCGCTGTACATTTCAGCCAAGTGGCAATCACCTTTATCACTAAAATCAGGGTAAAGATTATTTAAAAACAGACAATTATATGGATGTTTTGCAAAGCTGAATGCTAAGAACCAGTAAAATATAAGGTTAATTATTCCCGTTTAATGAAGAAAATTCATAACCGCTATCATTTTCCAGGTATTAATCAAAATTTATTAGGGTGTTAATCTTTAGCTACAACATGACGACTGCCTTTCTTCATTAGAGTTAATGGCAGCCATATTATTAGAGTTAATGGAAGTTATATTGATTAGCATCTCTTCGTACCCATTGTTGAACTTAACATATGTATCAAAACATATATATCAAAATGATCACGTTGTAACCGGATCACACTGATGGAAAAGAGGGGTATGAGTAAGATGCTGAAGGATAACTTTACGGCTATTTTTTATCTGATTGTCGTTGCGCATGAGAGAAGTTTCACTCGTGCTGCTGCAAAACTTGGACTCTCGCAATCTGCATTAAGCCATGCCATAAGGAGCCTGGAAGAACGACTGGATATTCGACTACTAGCCAGAACAACCCGCAGCGTGGTGCCCACTGAAGCGGGAGAAATGCTGATTAACAATATCAGCCCACATTTGAATGAAATTGAAAATGATCTCATCACACTGACGGATATGCGCGACCGGATTGCAGGTAATATCCGCATTACTCTGGGAGAACATGCGCTTCAGTCTACAGTGTGGCCATTATTGCAGCCTTTTGTGCGTGAATATCCCGATATTCATGTAGAGCTGTTTATGGACAACAGTATGACCGATATTATCAGCGGTCGTTTTGATGCGGGAGTACGTCTGGGGACGCTGGTAGCTAAAGATATGGTGGCTGTACGTATTGGCCCGGACTGGAGAGTGTGTGTCGTGGGAGCGCCGGAATATTTTGCGGCTCACGGTAAACCGGAAACGCCGTTCGATTTGCAGAATCATAACTGTATCAATGTTCGGCGGCCTACCTTAGGTGGTTTATATGCCTGGGAATTTTCTAAGGGCGGGCAGCGAACGCGGGTACGGGTAAAAGGTCAGTTGACGTTTAATAATCTGGAGCTCCGTATAGAAGCGGCTACTTTGGGGCTTGGATTATCTATTGTCCCTGAAGACTCGGTAGAAAAACAAGTTGCTGAAGGGAAGTTAGTTAAAGTTTTAGAGGATTGGTGTGAACCTTTCCCAGGGTATTTTCTTTATTATCCAAGCCGAAAACAACATACATCGGCTTTTGTAAAATTAATTGAGGCATTTCGTTATAAAGGACAAAGTAAAAACGGCCTGCAAAAAAACTCTCTGGAATATCAAGAAATAGGAACATAGTTTTTATTATAAAGCCACTTATTTGTCCAAGAACATAAATGCACGGATATTAATCTAAAATCCATTTGGTATTTCTTAACAAGAGAAGGAAGAATTTGTAATTAAAAAACCCTAATGATTTATTTAAGAAAGATTAAGTTTATTAAAGAAGATAATTTAAGAATTAACAAAATGTAAGCCAATACATTTTGTTAGTAGTTCCACACACTAATCACTCATTAATAATGGGAAAATTTTAATATGTTTAATATGAAAACTACACCACGTAAATTAGCAATTTTGTCTGTTTTGATCTCCTCTGCATTATTATCTGAGACAGCAGCAGCAACAACAACAGGAAGTGGTACAACGTATGTAAAAGGAGCTGAAAAAAGTTCTGGCGGAACCGAAACAGTAGAAGAGGTGTATACGAAGGCTCAGTCAGATATAGAGTTAGGTAAGAAGGCAAATGCGGCAGATGTGTACACGAAAGATGAAGCAAATGCAGAATTAATCAAGAAAGCAAATGCGGCAGATGTGTACACGAAAGTTGAAGCAGATGCAGAGTTAACCAAGAAAGCAAATGCGGCAGATGTGTACACTCAGAAACAAACAGATGAAAAAATAGGAAATGTGAGAGCTGACTTGGAAGGTGCTCTGAAAGAGGATGTGAAGAAGAACGTAGAACTATCAGTAGTAAAAGATGTGAAAACTGAGCTGAACGGTACGCTATCTGGTATGCAGAAAGATCTGAACAATGGTCTTCAAACTGAATCTAAAGAACGTATTTTAGGAGATAAAGAAACATTAAATAAAGCGAATGCTTATACTGATCAACGTTTCGATACACTACAATCATATACAGACCAAAAAGTTAATTATCTCGATAATAAAATTGACCGCATTGAAAAACGGGCTAATGCGGGTGTTGCCAGCGTAGCAGCAATGACCAATATTCCTTATAGCAATAATACCGGATTTAGTCTTGGTTTAGGATTAGGCCAATATAGAAATGGCAGCGCTGTAGCTTTAGGTATCCAGGATAAATTAAATGAAAATGTCAGCCTCAGATTGTCAACTAGCTGGAATAATTCAGGTAGTCCAGTATTTGGCGCTGGTGTTGGTATAAGCTGGTAAGTTTCCTCTTCTGTTTGCTCTAATATAGAGTCAGTAAAAACATGAAGTAAGTACGCGAAATAGCAGGAGAGGCATTAGCCTCTCCTGATTTTTAACGGACACCGCCCGCAATCAGTTTGACTTGATGAATTTTCGGATAGTATCCAGCGATCTTCTTTTGGTGCAGCCACCAGTGCAGGTAATTTGCATCATGGTGATGTGAATTGAATAACAGGCCAACAACACTGCCGCTATGGGCAACGTTCAGGCCATAGATCCCAGTTCGCTCAACCAAATCCCGCAGTTGATCAAAACCGGGTTTTGGCAGTATCGCTTGGCTGGCGATGGCGCTTAATGTGCAAGCTTCCCCAAGACGGTTATTGTCATGCCGTTGGTTCGCTGTACGAAATTGTAACCATGCCTGGCGGAATAGCGGGGCGTTATCCCGCAATTGTGCATCATGATCCTGTTGGTGGTATGTTTCTGTCGAAATCGTTTGTGAACTCTCCAATAGCAAAATATCAATAGCCGGTTGCCAGTCGAAAGGAATTTGAGTCCGGGCAGTGAGATGATCAAACAACGTCAATTGTTCGAATATGGTACTGTCAGTGGGTTCCAGTCTGACACAAAGCTGTGCTAATTCTGTACTGGTCAGTGATTTGCCCAATAATCTGGCGGTGGCCTGGGCGGTCGCCGCAATATCTGCTGTGCTGCTGGCCATGCCTTTGGCGATTGGGATTGTTGATTGATGTTCAATACGCAAGCCAGCCGTCAATTCAGGTGGCTCCTGCCAATAATCCAGCAATAAATTTACCATCTGACGCATACGTGGCCGTTCGTGTGGGATCGGGTTCCCTTCACTGACAGAAACATAACTGAACCAATTGATTGGGCAAGAGATTAATTTTTCTCCACCAAACAGCCACCCTTGTATAAGTTCTCCACAGGAAGCAGGGCAAGCGGCTTCAGCCATATATCAAAACCTGCTGCATGGCTGCGATCAGGCGCTGATTTTCCCACTCACTGCGCACGGCTATGCGATAGTAACGTTCATCTAATCCGGCATAATTTTTACAATGGCGAATTAACAACCGGTATTTCAGCAAGGTATGCCATAAATCAACGTCAGGCTGATTGCAGCGGAAGAACAGAAAATTAGCCGATGGCGGCCAGACCGTCAGTTCAGGGAAGGTTGAAAGCTGGCTCCATAAATAATGTCGCTGTGATTTCAGCCATTGATGTGTTGCAGAAATATAATCATGCTCATCAAACAAAATCTCACCAACCCGCGCCGCAAAAACATTAATTGACCACGGTTCACGTCGGTTTTTCATCTCTGCAATCCCCGCTGTATTTCCGCTGACTAAATAGCCTAAACGTAAACCTGGGATGGCAAAAAATTTTGTCATTGAACGCAATACATAAAGATGTTGAGTGACTGCACATTGAGGTATCAATCCTCGCTTATCAGGCAAAAAATCAATAAAGGATTCATCGACAATCAGCGAGATCCCCTGACTCTCGCAATATTCCACCAGCGATTGTATAAACGGATCATCCGGCATTAATCCGGTGGGATTATTGGGCGTGGCGATAAAAACACAATCGGGTTTCGTTGTCGCAAGCGTATCAAACAAGCGTAAGTCAGGTTGAAATCCGGTTTCCTCTGTTAATAGGTAATCAATAATTTCTGTTCCAATTTGTTGTAAGGCTCGTTGGTATTCAGCAAATCCCGGAATAAGCAGCAAAGCCCGTTTGGGATTGAGATAACGGACGACAGCATAGATCAGTTCTGTTGCGCCATTACCGGCTATTACCTTTGTGCAATCACATTGATGAGCCTTTGCAATTGCCTGATGCAAATGGCGATATTCCACATCCGGGTACTTCTCGATATCGGCAAGACTATTTTTGATCAATGCCTTAACCCGTTCAGACGCACCCAACGGATTGATATTAGCACTGAAATCAATCAGGTCATCGGCTGGCAGGCCATATTGTTGGGCAACGCCAATGATATTGCCGCCATGTTCACTCATGATATTGTTTCCTCAGCGGGATTCTCCAATGTAGGGAATAGCTCACCGAGTGTCAGATAATTCGGTGAGAAGGAAAGTGTTTCCGCTAAATTGACGACATCACCAACCACAATCAGCGCAGGGGCATGTAGTCCTTTTTCTGCCACGTTTGCAGCCAACGTTTCCAGTGTGCCTGTCACACTCTTTTGTTTGGGATGACTGGCGTACATGATCACTGCCGCAGGGGTTGCAGGGGATTTGCCATAGAGTATTAATTGCTGGCAGATATCCATCAAGCGGGTCATCCCCATTAAAATAATCAATGTTCCTTCCAATTGGGCAAGTATCTCCCAGTTCTGTTGTTCATTGCCTTGAGAGGTATGACCTGTTACAACATGGAAACTTGATGCGTAATTGCGGTGGGTAACAGGAATGCCAGCATAGGCTAATCCACCAATTGAAGAACTGATCCCTGGCACAATTTCAAATTTAATACCCTGTTGTGCCAGCACTTCTGCTTCTTCTCCTCCGCGGCCGAAGACATAAGGGTCGCCACCTTTCAGACGGACAACTTGTTTTCCTGCCTGTGCATATCTCACCAGAATTTGATTAATCTCTTCCTGTGGGATGGGGTGGTAATCATGTTCTTTTCCAACATTGATAATTTCACAGTGATCTGATCTCAGGGCAATAAGTTCAGGATTGACGAGACGGTCATAAACAATGACATCCGCAGATTGAATACAGTGTAATCCTTTGACCGTGATTAAACCTGCATCACCTGGGCCTGCACCCACTAACCACACATAACCTTTATTCATTGGATTACCTCTATGAATTTAAAATCTAAATAATCAAAGAAACAACAATATATTTCTTATCAAAACAGTGAGGTCGCTCTTTATATTTTAAAAAAGATGCCTTTACTCTGGCCTATGTTTTTATTCATTATTTTATTAATGATATTTTCTTATTCTTAAAAAGGTTTTTATATCTGTTTTAATTTTTTTATCATTATTATCTCAATAGAAGATAGGTAAATTTGATTTATATCAATATTCTTATTTTTAAGTATGAATAATTTTCAAGTAGAAATTTGTTATCTGT
The DNA here is from genome assembly GCF_040838225.1 of Xenorhabdus sp. SGI246. NCBI lineage: Bacteria > Pseudomonadati > Pseudomonadota > Gammaproteobacteria > Enterobacterales > Morganellaceae > Xenorhabdus > Xenorhabdus sp. SGI246. The sequence goes on along the minus strand of NZ_JBFPEZ010000003.1, from coordinate 57,507 downwards.
TGAAAATATTTACCCATATAAAAGTAATTTTATCATATTAATGAATTGTATTTTTTCTCGTTAAAATAAATATGATTAAATTCAATGCATTATGTGTTTCTCCCTGTCTTTTTATTTATTGGATTATATTATTTTTTATTTTATCTAAACTAAAAAAAGTTTTTAAAAATCAGTAACCATGAACAAGATCACAAAAATAATAAAGGATGTTTTTATAAAGATGAAAAATGTGTATTTTGAAAATAAATTTATTTTCCTGTTGTATTCTTGCATGAAACTTGTTTTTTAAATCATGGCTTATTTGTTCAGGTGGGAATGAATTGTTGATTTTCAGACTGTTCATGGAATATTAATTGTTCTGTCAAAAGTGAATTAAAACCCTTTTGTTTGATACATATCAATGATTGAGAATATTACTTGAGGATCCTAATACTCATGCGATTTTAAAAAATCAATATCGTCTTAAAAGCTATACCGTCTTAAAAACGATGCCGACTTAAAAATAAGTCCGATTTTAACACCAATACAGGATTTGAATGTTTTGGGGTAAGCATATGCAACAAAAAAATGCTTTTGTCATCGCCGGTACAGGCAGTGGATGCGGTAAAACAACCGTTACGTTGGGCATCATGCGTGCCTTGATGAACCGTTCATTGCGGGTACAGCCGTTCAAAATCGGGCCTGATTATCTGGATGGTGGTTGGCATCGCGCTGTGACAGGGATTGTTTCGCGTAATCTTGATGCTTTTATGCTTCCCGAACCCATTCTGAATGGTTTGTTTAGCCAGGCTATGTCCGATAAAGACGTTGCGGTTATTGAAGGGGTCATGGGGTTATACGATGGCTATGGCACAGATCCCAATTATTGCAGCAGTGCGGCGATGGCAAAACAACTTAACTGTCCGGTGATTTTATTGGTGGATGGTAAAGCGGTTTCTACCTCAATTGCCGCTACTGTGATGGGATTTCAGCAATTCGACCCGACGGTCAATATTGTGGGAGTGCTGATCAACCGCGTCAATCGGGATAGCCATTTCCAGTTATTAAAACAGGCAATTGAAGGGTATTGCGGTATTCCTGTTTTGGGGCGGCTTCCTGTTATGCCAGAGATTACCCTTCCTTCCCGCCATCTTGGGCTGATCCCTGCACAAGAACAGGGCAAACAGTGCGATGACAAAAATCAGCACGAGGAGTGTTGGTCTCGTCTTGCTCAACAGATTGAAAACTCGGTGGATTTGAATAAGTTGCTGGCGCTAACCCGGTTATCTTCCTTACCAAAAGGAAGTATCGACTCTCTGGTCGAACCCTTAATAGGGCAGGGTTTGACACTGGCTCTGGCAGAAGATGAAGCATTCAACTTCTATTATCCCGATAACTTGTTGTTATTGGAAAAAGCAGGCGTGACTATCAAACGTTTCAGCCCTCTGCATGATCACCAATTACCTGAATGTCAGATGATCTATTTGGGTGGGGGATACCCTGAAATTTATGCCCGAACCTTATCTTCCAACGACGCCATACATACCGCATTACGTCAGGCGCATCAAAAAGGCATTCCCATTTATGCGGAATGCGGTGGTTTGATGTATCTCGGTGATGCCCTGATTGATGCTGACGGTGTACGGCATAACATGGTGGGCTTGATTGCCGGTGAAAGCCGGATGGGCGATCACCTGAAACGCTTTGGTTACTGCGAAGCCACTGCACTGCGTGATACGCCTTTAGTCGCTAAGGGAGGGATGCTGCGAGGGCACGAATTCCATTACTCGGATTTCATCACGTCTCAACCGCCTGTTTTTCAATGTGTTAAAGGGGCATCAAAAGAAACGCAAAAAAGCTGGCAGGGCGGCTACCAGAACGGCAATACGCTGGCGGGCTATCTGCATATCCATTTTGCCCAACGTCCTAATTTTCTCCATCGCTGGCTGATGATGGCACGGAGGCTGTTATGACAGTCTTATTGTGGTTTGCCGCTTTTCTTCTGGATATGAAATTGGGTGATCCCCCTCATTGGCCGCATCCCGTGCGTTGGATAGGGCAACTTATCAATCAGACTGAGCAACTTATCCGCCGGTTTTTCCGGTCAGAAACTGGCCTGAAGTGGGGTGGCGTACTGCTATGGTTGTTAGTCGTGGGGAGCACCTGGTTAGCGAGCTATTGGGTTTTGCAGTTGGCCTATGGCGTGACATTTTGGCTAGGGTGGTTAGCTGAAATTTGGCTGATTTATACCGTGTTGGCAGCACGTAGCCTGAGTGATGCTGCAAATGATGTTTATCAAGCTTTATGTCAGAAAAAACAGCATCAGGGGGATTTGAATGCCAGCCGTGAACAGCTTGCAAAAATTGTCGGCCGGGACACTTCTCAATTGCAAATGCCACAAATCAGCCGTGCCACGATTGAAACTGTAGCAGAAAACAGTGTGGATGGTGTGATTGCACCATTGTTCTTCTTAATGCTTGGCGGTGCTCCATTTGCCATGGCTTATAAAGCTATCAATACCCTTGATTCAATGGTGGGCTATAAAACGCCCCGTTATCGGGCACTGGGGATGTTTTCAGCGCGTATGGATGATGTGGCGAACTGGGTTCCTGCACGTTTGGGCTGGTTACTGCTGGCGATGGCAGCGAAATGGCAGGGGTTAGATTTTCGGCAGGCGCTGCATATCGGTTGGCGTGATCGTTATCAACACAGTAGCCCCAATAGTGGCTGGCCGGAAGCAACTGTGGCAGGGGCATTAGGCATCCGTCTTGGTGGGCCGAATGTTTACTTCAATCAACTTGTCGACAAGCCGTGGATTGGTGATGCAAGGCGCGAGGTCACTCCTGACGACATTCCCCAGTCTGTTCAGATGATGAGAGTGGCATCAGTAATGGCACTCCTGTTGTTTGCGCTGCTGCATAGTTTGGTCAGTGTGACGGTATAAGGAGAGAGCAACATGAACAATTACATCCGACAACCCCAACAGATTGAACAAAATAGCTTTGACATTATCAGCCGGCTTATTATCGAGTTGCGCCCTGATTATCATTTTGTCGATGCAGATCAAGAAGCTGTGATCAAACGGGTGATCCATACCACTGCTGATTTTGACTGGCTTGATATTCTCTATTTTTCTTCCGATGTTTTGCGCTTTATTCGCGACGGTATATTACGTGGTTGTACGTTATATACCGATACGACAATGGCGCTATCTGGCATCAATAAAGCCCGGCTGGCTCAGTACGGTAGTGAATGCCGTTGTTATGTCAGTGATCCCCGCACCATTCAAATGGCAAAAGCACAGCAAATTACCCGTTCAATGGCGGCAGTCGATTTGGCCCTGCAAGAGTCGGGGGAGAAGATTTTTGTCTTTGGCAACGCCCCGACTGCGTTGTTTCGTTTGATGGAACATTCAGTGACACCCATTGCTGTTGTTGGTGTGCCCGTTGGGTTTGTTGGCGCAGAGGAATCAAAAAATGCCCTTATCCATAGCGGATTAAATTGCATTGCTGCAAAAGGTCGCAAGGGAGGCAGTAATATTGCCGCCGCTATTATCAATGCCATTTTATACCGGATGCCGGAGGTAAGGCATGAATGAAGTCAGCGATAAATCGAATGATGATAAACCCGTTGATAACCTCGGAACGGTTTGGCACAGAGGAAAACAGTATCGCAAGGGCTACACCACGGGATCTTGTGCTACAGCCGCCGCACGCGTGGCTGCGTTAATGATTTTACGTCAGCAGATTATTCATCAGATTTCGATTGTCACGCCTTCCGGTGTCACATTGGCCTTGAATGTCGAACAGCCTTTGATTGAAGGACAGCAAGCGGTTGCCGCTATCCGCAAAGATGGTGGCGATGATGTGGATGCAACCCACGGTATGTTGATTTTTGCCCGTGTTTCCCTGAATGACAGTGGAGTGATCACGCTGGATGGTGGTGAAGGTATTGGCAGGGTTACGCGGGTAGGCGTGGGTTTGCCTATTGGTTGGGCGGCTATCAATAAAACCCCACGCCACACCATTGAAGAAGGGGTGCGGGAGGCGATTGGGCCGAACCGTGGGGCGGATATCGTCATCTTTGCCCCTGAAGGTGAAGAACGGGCAAAGCAAACCTATAACGACAGATTAGGTATTAAGGGCGGAATTTCGATTATCGGTACGACGGGCATAGTGATGCCAATGTCGGAAGAGAGTTGGAAACGTTCTCTGGCGCTGGAATTAGAGACTAAACGTGCCAGCGGGCTGGATCGCATTATTTTTGTGCCGGGAAATCACGGTGAGCGTTTTGTCAGTCAGCAGTTGGGTATTGATGCCAATTATGTCGTCACAATGAGCAATTTTGTCGGTTATATGTTGCAAGAAGCGGTACGTTTGGAGTTTCGCCATGTCATGCTGGTAGGGCATGTCGGCAAATTGATAAAAATCGCCGCCGGTATTTTTCATACCCACAGCCATATTGCAGATGGCCGCATGGAAACGCTGATCGCTAATCTGGCCTTGATGGGAGCCCCTTTCGAACTGATTCAGGCAGTGGATCAATGTGATACCACTGAAGCAGCGATTGAGTTGATTGCAGAGCAGGGTTGGCAGGCTGTGCATCAACAAATTGCCCGGAAAATCTGTGGGCGTATCGATCAAATGTTGCGTTTCGCCAAAGGCAAGCCACAGTGCGATGCCATTCTGTTCTCCTTTGATAATCAGGTGTTGGGCTGCAATCGGCCTGTAGACGAAATAGTGAAGGATTTTATGGAGGGTTGCTGATGATTACTGTTGTGGGTATTGGCCCAGGTGCCACTGCAAACCAAACGTTAGCTGCGTTAGAGGCAATCAGGCAGGCAGAAGTCTTGGTCGGAGGAAAACGCCATCTTGATGAATTTCCCTATTTTAATGGGGAAACCCGTCGTGTGAATGCTGATGTAGATGGATTAATGCAGTGGCTTGAACGGAATCAGCATCGGCAAATTGTTGTGCTGGCTTCGGGCGATCCGCTCTTTTATGGCATTGGCAAGCGAATTACCGAACATTTTTCTGGGTTACATATCCCTGGACTACATACTGGCGAGCAAAATGCGGGCAGACAAAATATCCGCATTATCTCTGGTATCAGCTCGATCCAATATTTGTGCGCCCAAATTTTGTTAGATATGAACGATATTTACCTCACCAGTAGCCACGGGCGCAAACCGGATTTTGACTGGCTGCTTCAACACGAAAAAATCGCCATGGTAACGGATGACATCATTGGTCCCTACCAGATTGCGCAAGAAATTCTGGCGCGAGGACAGCAACGTCGCATGGTGATTGGTAAAAATTTATCCCATGAACATGAGCAAATTACTTGTCTGGCCGCAGAAGAAGTCGTGCAACGCGGCGAGATTAATTATGGCCTGAATGTCGTGGTGATTTTAAATGGTGATCCTGATGAAAGATGAACTGTTTTTGCGCGGTCATCGTATCCCAATGACCAAAGAAGTCGTTAGAGTGCTGGCGTTAGAACGACTGGAGCTGGAAAAAGCCGGTCGTTTTATTGATGTTGGTGCAGGTACTGGCAGCGTCAGTATTGAAGCGGCATTGCGTTATCCCGCATTGGATATCCTCGCTATTGAACGTAAAGAAGATGCCCTGTCACTCCTTGCTGAGAATATTCAGCATTTTGGCTGCCATAAGATCTGCATCCAGTCAGGAGTTGCCCCTATGCCATTAGACAACATTGCGGATGCTATCTTCATTGGCGGAACGGGCGGACATCTGACCGAAATCATTGATTGGGCGTTATTGCACCTGAATTCCGGTGGACGTTTGGTAATGACTTTTATCCTGCTGGAAAACTTCACGCAAGCGTTGTCGCATCTGAAATCTTGTCGGGTGACAGCGCTGGATGGGCGTGAAATTCAGGTGGGAGAACTGACGGCATTAGGGCAAGGACATTATTTCAAACCTAACAATCCCACTTATTTGTTGTCCTGTCAGAAAGATTTTGCGCAAGTGCAAGAGAGGGATTGGCAAAAGGAGCGGGACGATGCCTGAATACATGAATAGCGCCAGTTTTGATACCGATAAAGTCTGGTTTGTTGGTGCAGGGCCGGGAGATAAGGGTCTGATTACCCTGAAAGGGTATCAATTATTACGTCAGGCTCAAGTGGTGATTTATGCCGGTTCGCTGATTAATCGGGAATTACTGGAGTATTGCCGTGCAGATGCCGAATGCCATGACAGCGCGAAGCTGACGTTATCGGAAATCACGGCATTGATGGTGAATGGCGTGAAAGCGGGAAAATTGGTGGTTCGCCTGCAAACAGGAGATTTGTCGCTGTTTGGTTCCATCCGTGAACAGGCGGAAGAACTGGCAAATCATGCCATTGGTTTTGTTTCTGTGCCCGGCGTGAGTTCATTTCTTGGCGCCGCGGCGCAATTGGGAGTGGAATACACCGTGCCCGAAGTCGCACAAAGTTTGATTATCACCCGGATGGAGGGCAGAACCCCGATGCCGCCACGGGAAACGCTGGAATCTTTCGCCGCTCATCAAACTTCAATGGCGATCTTCCTTTCGGTACAGAACATTACAAAGGTTGTTGCGCGATTGATTGAGGGCGGATATGCGCAGGAAACCCCGGTTGCTGTGGTTTACAAAGCAACCTGGCCAGATTGTCAGATTGTGCGGGGGACATTAGAGACGATAGCTGAACAGGTACGTAGCGCAGGCATTCGTAAAACGGCCTTGATTCTGGTAGGGGCTTTTCTTGGGGAAGAGTATCACTATTCGAAACTGTACGATGCGAGGTTCAGCCATGAATACCGTAGCGCCTGACATAATGCCTGAGCTAATGACAGATAATGCAATGGCATCTGACGCAATAGCATTTGACGTAACAGTGCCTAATAAAATGACAAGGCCACTTAACTCTATGTCACCTGACAAAGAATATGCCTTGTTTTGCCTGACAGAAGGTGGCATCGCGTTAGCTCGTCGTCTGCAATCCCATTTCGCAATGGATTGTTTCACTTCCCCTGAACTGGTGAATGCAGATAGCAGATTCATCCCGTTTGAAGGCGGTTTTGCCAGTACGGTACGTCAAGTTTTCACTCAATATGACGCGTTGATCATGATTGGTGCAACGGGGATCGCCATTCGGGTCATCGCTCCCTTACTCAAGGATAAAATGACCGATCCAGCCGTTGTCGTGCTGGATGAGAAAGGCCAGTTTGCTATCAGCTTATTATCGGGACATATGGGAGGCGCGAATAAACTGGCACAACAGATTGCAGATATTCTTGATGGTCAGGCGGTGATTACCACTGCAACAGATGTCAATCAGGTCGCGGCACTGGATCTGTTATCACAACAAGTTGATGGAAAAATGGAGAATTTCCGTGCCAATGTCAAAGCCGTTAATCAAATGCTGGTCAATGGCAAGCGGGTAGGAATTTGGTGGCATCCCAATTTGCACGATGAAAAAAAACGCTATGACACACGCGGGTTCATTCCGGTTGACGCTCTGGAAGATCGGCCTGAGCTGGACGCTCTGGTATACGTCAGTTATGAACGGACAAATCTGGCACTGGCAATCCCCACTTTTAAATTAATTCCTCGTCGTATCGTTGCAGGAATCGGTTGCCGACGGGGAGTTGAAGCTGAACGGCTCACCGCATTATTGGAACGCCATCTGCGGGAACATAACCTTGAACCTTTGGCGTTAAAAGCCGTCGGCAGTATCGAATTGAAAAAAAACGAATCTGCGCTCATCCAATTGGCGCAAGAACGTCAAATTCCATTCCAAACCTTTTCTGTTAATCAGCTTGCCGAGTGTGAACAAACATTCCCGGTTTCTGAGTTTGTCCGCAAAACGGTAGGCATAGGTTGTGTCTCCCAACCTGTGGCTTGGTTAATGAGCCAGGGTCATCTGGTTGGCCATACCCTGCGTGAGCAGGGCGTCACCATCACATTAGGAGTATTGCATCTATGTTAACTGTCATTGGAATTGGTCCCGGCAGCGAAGCCATGATGACGCAGGAAGCAATTGCTGCATTGAAAGCGGCTGATATCGTGGTCGGTTACAAAACCTATACCCATTTAGTGAAGCCACTGGTAGGCGATAAAGAAATTATCAAAACTGGCATGTGTAAAGAGATTGAACGCTGTCAGACCGCTATTGAGCTAGCCGAACAGGGTAAAAACGTGGCGGTGGTTTGTAGCGGTGATGCGGGTATTTATGGCATGGCTGGTTTGATTCTGGAGTTGGTCAGCCAGCAAAAGCGCAATGTCGAAGTCAGGCTGGTAGCAGGAGTGACGGCAAGTACCGCTTGTGCTGCTTTGCTTGGTGCGCCGTTAATGCATGACTTTTGTCATATCAGCCTGAGCGATCTGCTGACACCGTGGGAATTGATCGAGAAACGGGTACGGGCGGCAGCAGAGGCTGATTTTGTGGTCTGTTTTTATAATCCGCGCAGCCGTGGACGGGAAGAACATCTGGCACGGGCATTTTCTTTGATGGCTCCGTGGAAATCGGCGGAAACCCCCGTGGGGGTGGTGAAAGCGGCGGGACGTAAACATGAAGATAAATGGTTGACAACTTTTGGCTCAATGGATTTTTCCCGTGTTGATATGCGCAGCCTGGTGATCGTGGGTAATCAGTCAACTTATATACGTGATGGGCTGATGATCACACCGAGAGGGTACAAGTTATGAAACGGCCACTGATCCAAATTTTTGGCGGCACAAGTGATGCCCGCCAGATTTGCGTGATGATGGATACTGCCGGCATAGATTATTGCCTGTCGGTGGCTACACCCACCGGGGTACAGCAGGCGATGGGAATTCGTGGTGAAATTGTTACCGGCAGGATGGAAGCTGAGGCTATGGTTGAGTATCTGCAACAGCGCGGGATAAAAAGGGTCATTGATGCGTCTCATCCTTACGCCGAACGGTTAAGTCAAAACATTGTCAGCGCCTGCCAAAAGTTGGGACTCCCTCTTATTCGTTATATCCGTCCCAGTGACATTGATGCGGTTACACATCCTCTCATCTACAAAGTGACAACTATTGAGCAAGCTTGCGAAGTAGCGGTCAATCTGGGAACGCGTATTTTGCTGACAACGGGCAGTAAACAATTGGCTGACTATGTGTCTCACCTGAAAGGAAAAACGGTGTTGGCCCGTGTCTTGCCAACAGCAGACGTTTTGGCAATGTGTGAATCTTGTGGTTTATCGGTCGATCAGATCTTTGCCCTGAAAGGCCCATTCAGTGCCGATTTTAACCGGTCATTTTACCAATTTTGTCAGGCAGAAGTCGTGATAACCAAAGAATCTGGTGATCAGGGTGGTTTTATGGAGAAAGTGGAACCATGTCTTTCTCTCGGTCTGCCCTGCATTGTGCTCTGTCGTCCAAAGCAGCAATTTGAAGGTGAGGGGATCACGCAAGCCAATGGATTGGAAGAAATGGGGCAATTATTGGCGAATTTTCCCATGTAAATAGACCTATGTGTCAATAAACCAATAAGGAAAAGCGAAATGAAAAAGGCATTATTGGTGATAAGTTTCGGAACCAGTTATCCCGAAACGTTAAAAAACAACATTGAAGCCTGTGAGCAACAGTTGGCATCAGTGTTTCCAGACAGGGATCTATTTCGGGCATTTACCTCTGGCATGATCATTCGAAAATTACGCCAGCGCGATAACATTTATATTGATACTCCCCATGATGCGCTGACCCGATTGCATCACGCAGGTTATAACGATGTTGCTGTTCAATGTCTGCATATCATTAATGGTGATGAGTATGAAAAAGTGCTGCGTGAAGTTGAAAAATTTCGCCCTCGTTTTAAGCGCTTAGTATTGGGCACACCATTACTCAGCCATTTTGATGACTACCTGCAATTGATGCAGGCATTGCGTCATCAGCTTCCTTTATTGGCAGAAAATGAATGTGTCGTCTTTATGGGACACGGTACAGCGCACCATGCTTTTTCTGCCTACGCCTGTCTTGATCACCTGATGAACCATTACCATTTTCCGGCGCGGGTTGGTGCGGTTGAAAGCTATCCCGAACTTCCTTTGATCATAAAAGGATTAAAAGAGCAAAGGATTCATAAGGTTTATTTGATGCCATTGATGTTGGTGGCAGGCGATCATGCCATCAATGACATGGCTTCAGATGAAGAGGACTCCTGGAAATCACAGTTGGAGAAAGCAGGAATAATCGCTGTTCCCCGGTTACAAGGATTGGGAGAAAACCCGATGATTCGGCAGATGTTTGTCGATCACCTTGCTGACGCACTGAGTGATCAGGAGAAAGTCTTATGAACGAACAAGTAGAAGATAAACAAGTCACAGCAGGAAAGCTGTATGTTATGGGCGTTGGCCCCGGAGCCAGTGATCTGGTTACTGTACGGGCAGTACGTATTCTTTCTGAACTCGATGTGATTTATACCCCAACAGGAAAGAAAGGAGCCAAAAGCCTGGCTCACTCCATTATTGAAGAATACCTTTCACCGAAAACCGAAGTTTTCACTTATCACTTTTTAATGAAAGCGGACATGGCCGCAAAAAAAGCGGTGTGGGATGAAGTCGCACAGGTTTTAAAAGAGGAAGTGGCGAATGGCAGGAAAGTCGGTTTTATCACGTTGGGCGATCCGATGCTGTTTAGTACATGGGTATTTCTGTTACAGCGGCTGGTATCGGAACAAATGAACTCTCCTGCATGGACGGCACCACCGTGGCTGGAAATAGTACCGGGTATCAGCTCATTTTCTGCTATTGCCGCAGCCAGCATGATGCCTCTGGCAATGGAAGATCAAACATTAGCGGTTATTTCCTGTACCGCTTCTGAAACAGTTCTGGAGCAAGCATTGCTTAATCACGATTGCCTTGTTCTGATGAAAGTCTATTCACGCTTTCCGCTGATCCATAATTTGTTACAACGTCACAATCTCTTAGAACATGCACTGATGATGGCTGATGCCACTTTGCCGACTGAGCAATGTTGGCGCGATCTCACCACATTGTCTCTCAGTGAAAAAGAATGCAGGCAAGAATTATCTTATTTTTCAACGATTTTGATTAATAAAAACTGGCAATTATCGAGGTGAGTTATGCAACAGAAACTGACAAGATTTTCGTTACTTGGCGCAATTATTGCACTGTTTTTGGTGATGGCACCGCAAGAAGTTTTCGCGATGCATGTCATGGAAGGTTTCTTACCTCCAATGTGGGCTGTGGCATGGTGGCTGGCTTTTCTGCCTTTTCTGGCGGCAGGGTTGGTAAAGTTACGCCAAATTGTCCAAGAGGAGAGCAACCAGAAAGTTTTGCTGGCACTGTGTGGCGCCTTTATTTTTGTCCTTTCTGCCTTAAAAATTCCTTCTGTTACCGGAAGCTGTTCACATCCAACCGGTGTGGCATTAGCAGTGATTTTGTTCGGTCCTTCCGTTGTAGCAGTGCTTGGCGCAATTGTGTTGCTGTTTCAGGCTTTATTACTGGCGCACGGTGGTATCACTACGTTAGGCGCTAACGGGATGTCAATGGCAGTGATTGGGCCATTGGTAGGATATTTGATATGGCGTTTCTCCTGCAAAGTAGGAGTGCGCAAAGATGTTGGTGTCTTTTTCTGTGCCTTTGTCGCCGATATTGTCACTTATGCCGTCACTTCCATTCAGTTAGGTGTCGCTTTTCCTGATCCACAACTGGGTATGGGAGCGGCAATCCTCAAATTCATGGGTATTTTCTGTATGACTCAACTTCCTATCGCAGTGGCTGAAGGATTACTGACCGTACTGATTTATGACCAACTCGTAAAAAGACAATTAATTCAGGCTCGCAGTTTCTAGATACCGTCAATGAGCAGGAGTGTGGAAAATGAAAAAAACGTTGATATTACTGGCCCTTGTTGCGGCATTGTGCATTATCCCATTTTTTATTGAACATGGAGGGGAGTTCGGCGGGGCAGATGGTCAGGCAGAAGCCCAAATCATGGAAATAGCACCACATTATACGCCATGGTTTGAATCCTTATATAAACCTGCCAGTGGTGAAATTGAAAGCCTGCTGTTCACCTTACAGGGAAGTTTGGGGACAGCCGTGATTTTCTACATTTTTGGCTATTATCACCGTAAACGGAAAGAACATGATCGGAATAGATAAGCTCAGCTACCAGAGCCGTTGGTGTGATAAAGATCCCAGGGCGAAATTCGCCCTGTATCTCCTGTTTATGACTTTGGCAATGGTACTTTCTCCGCTATGGCAATCCCTGTTGTTAATTGGTCTTGCCTTATTGACTTGCTATCTGCTGCGGATCAGTTTGCTGCGTTACCTGAAATGGCTGTTAATCCCCATCGGATTTCTGGTATTTGGCTTAGTTGCCATAGTGTTGTCCGCAGGCACTCAGCCGGAGAGCTTGCTATGGGGATTCCGAGTTGGACAATACTGGCTCGGCATTGATCAGCAAGGCATTCAGATAGCTAACCAAACTCTCTGGCGTAGCCTTGCTGCGTTATCTGCAACATTTTGGTTCATGATGAATATGCCCTTTGAACAGATGATCAAGTTACTTAAATTTTGCCGCGTTCCTCATCTGCTGATTGAACAAATCCTTCTGACGTGGCGCTTTATTTTTATCTTTTTGGAGGAAGCGGTAGCGATTCATCATGCGCAATCACTGCGGTTCGGTTATCGCTCTTTACGAACAAGTTACCGATCACTGGCAATGTTGATCAGCATGTTGTTTGCGCGTGTGATGAGTCGTTATCAGCAAATGAGTGTGGCATTGGAACTCAAGTTATATCAGGGTGATTTTCATTTATGAATGAAGAGCATGAATTCTATGAATGATGTGCATGAATTGAGGATATAAGAGGTTATAGGAAACATAGGATAAAGGTTGGAAAACATGGATAGGAAAAACAGGAGGGGACAATATGTTAGAAACTCGGTCACTGTATTTCAGTTATCAGGATGAACCCATATTGAAAGGTTTGACACTTGATTTTAATCGCTACCAAGTCACGGGAATTATCGGGGCGAATGGTTGTGGTAAGTCAACTTTACTAATGAATCTTTCCGGCATCTTGCGTCCACAAAAAGGGGCAGTCTGGTGGAATAATGCTCCTTTGGATTACAGCAAAAAAGGGTTGATGGACTTACGTCAGCGGGTTGTCACCGTGTTTCAGGACCCTGACCAACAAATTTTTTATACCGATATCGAAAGCGATCTTGCTTTTAGTTTACGTAACCTGGGAATTGATGAAACTGAGATACAACGCAGGATTGAATATGCGTTGATACGAGTAAATGCACATACTTTTCGCAATAAACCGATTCAATATTTGAGTTTTGGTCAGAAAAAACGCGTGGCTATTGCAGGAGCGCTGGTCATGGAGTTTGATTATTTGTTACTGGATGAACCAACGGCGGGACTTGATCCTGCTGGTCGTCAACAAATGTTAGATATTATCAATACGATTGCTACTGAGGGAAAACGGATCATTATTTCCAGTCACGACATAGACTTAATCTACCAGATTTGTGATGGGTTATATGTGCTGGCAAATGGGGAGATGATAAGTTCCGGCAAGCCTGAGACAGTATTATTACAAAAAACACAGCTTGAACAAGCGGGTTTAGCACAACCGTGGTTGGTGAAAGTACACACTGAAGGCGGATTACCTCTGTGCAAAACAGAGCAAGAACTTTTCTCTATTACTGCAAAGTAATACTGTCAACGGCCCGTTACCACGGAATAAATCACGGTAGAAGAGTTATCTTAACATAAGGGAGAAAACAGAATGACATTATCGCTGATGGTTCAGGGTACAGCGTCTGATGTAGGCAAAAGTGTGCTGGCAGCAGGGTTTTGCCGGATATTTTCACAGGATGGTTATCGTTGTGCTCCCTTTAAGTCCCAGAATATGGCGCTTAATTCCGGGATCACCGCAGATGGAAAAGAGATGGGGCGAGCGCAGATATTTCAGGCGGAAGCAGCCGGAATGGCACCGGATGTGCGTATGAATCCTGTATTGTTGAAACCTACCAGCGATCGCAAGGCTCAGGTGATTTTTATGGGGAAAGTCATGTGCAGCATGAACGCGGTGGAATATCACGAGCATAAACCCCAATTGCTTCAGCAGATTTTGATGGCATATAACGGGTTAGCAGCAGAAACGGATATCATCGTGTTAGAAGGTGCAGGTAGTCCGGCAGAGATCAATCTGCGTGATCGCGATATCGTCAATATGGGCATGGCCGAATTAGTGGATGCCCCTGTCATTTTGGTGGCGGATATTGATCGTGGTGGTGTATTCGCATCTATCTACGGCACATTAGCTTTGCTTAAACCCAAAGAAAAAGCCCGCATTAAAGGGGTTATCATTAATAAATTTCGTGGTGATATATCCTTGTTGCAATCAGGAATTGAGCAGATTGAAGCCTTAACACAAGTACCAATATTGGGAGTATTGCCGTGGCTGGAGCTTGATCTGGAAGATGAAGACAGCGTCGCTTTGCAAGTGGGTAAATATGACCAACAGAAGCGAAAAACAGCAGATTGTCTGGATATTGTTGTTATTCAATACCCTCATATTGCTAATTTCACCGATTTCAATGCGCTGGCGGCTCAACCGGATGTGCATTTGCACTATGTCTCCGAGCCTTCTGAACTCCAGGACGCCGATCTTATTATTCTGCCCGGTAGCAAAAATACATTAGGCGATTTGGCATGGTTGAAGACTCAGGGCTTTGAGCAGGCAATTATCACAGCGCGGCAGAAAAATGTGCCGATTATTGGGATCTGCGGTGGTTATCAGATGTTGGGTCAGCAGATTGTGGATGGAGTGGAATCCGGCTTAATTCAAATGGCAGGTTTAGGTTTATTGGATACTGAAACAGAATTTAGTCGCGAAAAACAGACCGCACAGGTCAGGGGAGTCGTGTTACCTGTGTTATCAGGTATGCTGAAATTATGCAGCGAACAACCTATTGTGGGTTATGAGATCCATATGGGAACTACCCGGCTTGGTAAGCAGGCAATGCCTTTCGCCAAAATGCATTTACATAATGGTGAAGAAAAAACATGGTTTGACGGAGCTATTGCACAAGATGGTTTGGTAATGGGAAGTTACCTGCATGGTTTATTTGATCAAAACACGTTTACCCGACCGTTGTTAAATCAACTGCGTATCAGAAAAGGTTACGCTCCACTGGAAAATATGGCTTTTAATTACCGCCAACACAAAGAAAAACAATTTAATATATTGGCTGCCAGTATGCGCGAGCATCTGGATATTGCGCGGATTTACCAGTTAATGCATGGACACAAATCCAGTGAAGTCATGCCATGATATTGAAAGCAATAGACGTGGGTTGAAGGTAGTAAACGTTGACAGCACTAGACAAAATCAATAAGGAGAGAATAATCAGATGAGATTGTTTCTTGTTCGACATGGTCAGACACGAGCCAATATTGATAGTGTCTTTTGTGGCAAAACCGATTTACCTTTAACTGAAATTGGGATACAGCAGGGACAGCAAGTCGCTGATGCACTGAAAAACATCACTTTTCACGCTATCCACTGTAGTGAAATGCAAAGGGCACAACAAACCGCCCAAATTATTACGCAATCAAATAGATCTGAATTAACCATACAAAGTGAGCACCGTCTCAATGAGTTAGACTTTGGGGCCTGGGAACTGCGCCATCACACTGATATTGCCAATGAAGAGCCACAGGCTTGGTTACACTGGTTGGCAGATTGGCAAAATGGTTGTCCAACCGGGGGAGAGCCATTCCGACATTTTTCAGCGCGGGTAGAGGAATATATTGAAGATCTGCATTCTGCTATTTCTTGTTCTGATACTGCCCGGAAAAATCAGCTCATAGTTGCCCATCAAGGGGTTTTAGGTTTGATGATAACCAAATTACTTAAACTCCCCGTCGCTGCTATGTGGTCTTTTCCCTTCCAGCAAGGGGCTTACAGTGTCGTCAATAACTATGCAGGATTTGCCACTTTGCAAGCATTTAATGCCCGGACAGAATGTTGGCTGGATAAACATAACGTGACAAACATTGACTGAACTTGAGTGTTGTATAGAGACAAAACTGATTGATTGGTCGGATACAGGTATAATAGGTTATTTATGGATTACCTATTTTCCCGCGAGAGTATCGCCTTGAACAACCGACAAAACAGAGAGACGGATTGTGGCAAAGAAAGCAAAAAAGCCTCACCATGATGCGTTATTCAAACATTTT
The DNA here is from genome assembly GCF_040838225.1 of Xenorhabdus sp. SGI246. Taxonomy (NCBI): domain Bacteria; kingdom Pseudomonadati; phylum Pseudomonadota; class Gammaproteobacteria; order Enterobacterales; family Morganellaceae; genus Xenorhabdus; species Xenorhabdus sp. SGI246. Next base: position 41,289 of record NZ_JBFPEZ010000003.1, on the reverse strand, counting down.
TTAACGCAGCCTGATACGGCCAAGGAATTTTTATCCCTGTATCTGCCCGAAGAGCTCCGCTCATTGTGCAATTTAACCACCCTGAAACTAGAGTCCGGCAGCTTTGTGGACCGTCAGTTACGTCAATTACACAGCGATGTGCTGTATTCAGTTGAGACAACACAGGGAGAAGGGTACATTTACTGTTTGATTGAACATCAGTCCACGCCTGACCCGTTGATGGCCTGGCGGTTAATGTATTATGCGATGTCAGCCATGGCGACCCATCTGAAAAAAGGCCATACAACACTGCCGTTAGTCATCCCTTTGCTGTTTTATCACGGTGAAATTCGACCATATCCTTACTCAAATCGATGGCTGGACTGTTTTGCGCTCCCGGAACAGGCGGCCTGTTTATACCATCAGTCATTTCCATTGGTGGATGTCAGTGTGCTCAGCGATGAAGAGATCCTGACGCACAAAAGCATTGCATTGCTGGAACTGGTGCAAAAACATATCCGCTGCCGGGATATGCTGGAATGGGTCCCCCATTTGGTGGCCCTGCTGAATGCGGGGTATAATAGCGACGAACAGCGTAATATTGTGTTAAGCTATATTTTACTGAATGGACATACGCTGAATCTTTCACAATTTGTCCATCAACTGATTGAACAATCCCCGGAGCATAAAACAATGTTGATGACCATTGCAGAAGAGCTTGAACAAAAAGGGCGCGAGCAGGGCAGGACAGAAGGCAGAGCGGAAGGCCGGGAGGAAGGCAAACTGGAAACAGCCCGCGCATTATTACGGCATGGTGTCAGCCTGGACATCATTGTCACTAGTACCGGACTAAGCCGGGATAAAATTGAAGCGTTAAAACATTAAATTAATCTCTTCTTTCACAGCAAAATGCCGATGTTCAAGATCGGCATTTTTGTTTTTCATGCCAACGATGTTTGCTCTTTGAGGAGGCATCACATCACCAAGGAATATGACGCCTAATAATTATTAACCAATTATTAACAAGCTATCACTTGTTATTCACATCGATATTTTCTGAGTGTAATTTATTCAAAGTGGAAAACTAGAGAAACTATTTATAAATGAATAATATTATACTTAAGTGAGGTTATTAATGAAAAAGGTCAATATATTAATCACCATATTAACCATATTAGGTGCCTTGGGAGTGATAACACAGGCTCAAGCAAAAGTTGGGTATGGTATAAGCCAAACAGAAACTACACCACATCTTATACTCGGAGAGAAAGATAATGAACCCGCCATTGGTATCTCTCTCCCCATCGTAAAAGGTAAGCTCTTCACTGCATCTAAACTGAAACGCCTGGCCGAACGTGACAATAATGGCATCTATGATTTCAAACTGGAGGGTGTTCCAGGTATTGAGAATCAGTATATTGATGTTGCTCAAGTTCCTAATGCGGAGGTTTACTTCGGTGAATGGGCACAAAAAACGTCCGATAAATCAGATAAGACTCACACTGTTTTTTATACAGGTAAAGATGTTACAACCAATATGCCAAAAGGCGGCACTGCAACCTATATGGTGAAAGGCCTAAACCAATATAATGGCCATAACCTTCTCTCCGGTCGGCTAGTCGCTAATTTTGATACTCAAAAACTGAATGGCTCACTCAGCAATAATTCTCTCAATATAGGTATTGATGCCAATATCAATCAAGATGCTAGCTTTTCAGGCAAAGCCACAGCCAATGGAAATATTAATGGTGTCACTGATGGGAAATTCTACGGTGATTCTGCCTCTGCTTTGGCAGGATATGTCAAATTTGATAGTGACAGAAGTAAAGACACTGCTTTTGGCGGTAACAAACAGTAGATGTTAATTTCGCAAAGATAACAGTGACATTTTGACGCTGTTATCTTCTTCTTTTCCTCATCTTCTGCCTTATTTATTACGGCCTTGTATCGTTATTTCTGCTCAGAAGATGGATGTTGCAAGCGGGCTTCCCTTATGACTGGCAAGAGAAACGTGCCTGTATTACTTATGTCACTACTGACATCATTTCTTTTTTCAACAGGCTATGCCAATGATATATCAAATGCGATTTCGCCAAAGGGTGACATTTCGTCGATTGTTTTTTGTAAATCGATAAAGATTCATGGGCAAGAATTTAAGGTTGAAAATAATCTTAAGGATATCAGTCAAGCGCTGTACCTTGCCATTAATTATCAGCAATGGCCAGATGTAATATGCTTTTTGTCGGTTTACCAAAAATTGCCGGGACATGATGTTATATTGGTCAATTTTGCCCAAGGTGGACTGGCACGTCGTGAGGGAAATTTAACTCTCGCTGCTTCCCTCTATCAAAAAATCCTGCGTCAAAAACCGGATTTCACCCGCATCAAATTGGAATTGGCCCGTGTCTATTTTGAGGATCACAAAAATCGGGAAGCTAAACAATTAATGGTTGAATTAAGTAAACAGCATCAACTACCTAAAATTGTTTTGAAAAACATTGACGGTTATATAAAAGCAATAACCCAAAGAAACCGCTGGCACAGTTCGTTTTCACTCAGTTACATCTATGACGATAATATAAATATGTCTCCAAATATGAAACCGGACTGCCTGCTTGTCTCAAAAGGAGAATGTAAAATTGAACGGGAAATACCCAAAGCGATCAAAGAATGGGGAAGTGCTTATCATGTTACATTAAACCGGCGTTACCAACTTGTTGGTCACCATGGCATTTTTGGTCGCGGAATGATTGATGGTGAGGTCTATCCTCATTACCATAGCGGAAACGAAAACACGTTTTTGCTGGTCAGTGGCTACAACTTTAAAAACAGGAATCATAGCTTATCTTTTGCTCCCTTGTTTGAATATAAACAACAAGCCGGGATTACCGAATACCATGCTGTTGCTGCCAAAATAGAATGGCAATGGGCTATCTCTGATCAAACCTTCCTCAGCGCTGAATTTGAACATAAGTGGCTCAGTTACCAGCCGCTTTATCATTGGAAAAACGGGGAACTTTCCTCATCTTATTTCAATCTCTCTCATGCTATCAGTAACGATTTTATTCTGTTTGGCGGCACTGGCTGGAGCCATCGAAACAATCAACAACCCGCAGCTCGCTATCAACAATGGGGAGTTACTGCGGGGATAGCCGGGACACTTTATTCCGGTATTGATGGCTCGCTGTTTGCCACATTGAAAACGCAACATTTTGGCGCCTACAGCGCATTACTGGGTGCCAAACGTCAAGATAATGAACAGATCTATACCGCTTCCATTAAATTTCCTGCCAACAAAATCTTGGGAATGACTCCTTCTGTCACTTTCCGCCACTTGCACAATCGTAGCAATGTAAGCTGGCAATACAGTTACGATAAAAACGAAGTACAAATACAGCTAGAAAAATATTTTTAGTCGAAACGATTAAGTTTTCTGGCACACTGTTGGAGACATTGAAATGCAACATTTAATTACATGAAACAGTGGGAGAGGCATATGCCATCAAATAATTGCACTCCTCGGTATGGTTTGCATCACAAAATCGGATTGCTCTATACACTCCTTTCAATTAGCGCCATAACAGGTGCATCACTCAGTGCTTCTGTCAATCCAGCATGGATTTGGCTCCACTATCTGACTAAACCCACCGCCACCGCACTATTAATATTTTGGATTCTGTTGATCCGAGCACCTTTCTCAATGCGTTATCGTAACGCCATTACTTTTGGACTTGCATTTGCCGTAGGGGGTGATTTTTTTTTAATGTTACCGCAAGACTATTTTTTGGCTGGACTATTTTGCTTCCTGCTCACACATTGTGCTTACATTTGTGCTCTATGTTGCGACAGTATTTATGCTTCTGATATTAAAAATAACTATTTCAGTTCAAAATTTATAATCCTTCATACGATTTTCATTATAATTGCAGTTTTTATCATATTTGTAGTCATCGCATTATTAATAGTCATCGGACTGTGGAATAATCTACCTAACAGTATGAAAATGCCGGTTGCCATCTATGCTGCGATTTTGGCTTTCATGGCCGGGTTAGCGGTTAATAGAGCAATTATTTATCCATTTAAAATCCCGGTGCCTCCAGCACAACATGCGGCGAATATTGCAGCGCTTGGCGGTATCTTTTTTGCTATCAGCGATAGCATGCTCGCTTATAGCCATTTTTACTTTGAAACTCCGTTAAGTCCGCTTTTGGTACTCAGTACTTATTATATAGCTCAATGGTGTTTTGCCAGCTCTGTGCGGAGGCATGATCAATGACAGAATTAATCAACACCAAATTTAACGCACTGCGCCAAGCATGGGAACATAATCGACCTGATGAATGCCAACGCCGGGATGATCTGCTGTGTTTGCGCGCAAATTTTAAAGACAGCCTGAATGAAATGGTGGAAGCAGTTTCCTACGATTTCGGCCATCGTTCTAGCCACGAGAGCATAATGGCAGAAGCGTTAATTGTGTTGAAGGAAATTGATCTTTGTCTGCGGTATCTTAAAAAATGGATAAAACCGCAAAGACGTAAGGCTGGATGGCAGTTGTGGCCGGCAACGGCTGAAATACGCTATGTGCCGCTTGGCGTTGTTGGCATCATGGCGCCGTGGAACTATCCGGTTAATTTGACTCTCACACCATTAGTATCGGCTCTTGCCGCAGGTAATCATGCATTTATCAAACCTTCAGAACATACGCCACATACCAATGCCTACTTAGAAAAACTTCTAAGCAAAATTTTTCCTGAAAACCGTGTCAGTATTGCACAAGGTGGAGCAGATATTGCAGCCGCTTTTTCTGCCTTACCCTTTGATCACCTGTTTTTTACTGGCTCCAGAGCGATCGGTAAAAAAGTAATGGCCGCTGCCGCACAAAACCTCACTCCTGTTACGCTGGAACTTGGCGGTAAGTCTCCAGCACTGATTGCCCCCGATGCCGATCTGAAAAAAGCGGCTGCTCGCATTATAAACGGAAAGCTTTTCAATTCTGGACAAACCTGCATAGCCCCCGATTACGTATTATTGCCAGAAAGTGTCATTGAGTCGTTTATTACAGAGGTTAAGGAACAGATTTCGCAACGCTATCCCCAATCCAACAACTTTCCAGACTATACAAGTATTATCAATAACAACCAGTATCAACGTCTTATTAAATTACTTGAAGATGCAATCATACGCGGTCATCAGATCATTCCGCTTATGCCTCTTATTGATCCGGGACAAGCGCTTAAGCAGCGTATTCTTGCTCCTACACTGGTTCTCAACCCTGATGATGACAGTGCTATCATGCAGGAAGAAATTTTCGGTCCACTGATACCGATTAAAACCTACCGTTCTTATGATGAAGCAATCCATTATATTGCAAGCCGTGATCGCCCATTGGCCTTTTATTGTTTCAGCAAAAATAACAAGCAAATTGAGGCGGCTTTATTGCACATCGTCGCAGGTAGCATTTGCATCAATGACACACTGTATCAATTTGCATGTACAAATTTACCCTTTGGGGGCGTAGGCCAGAGCGGTATGGGGCAGTATCACGGCTATGAAGGCTTTAAAACCTTTTCCAAAGCCATGCCTATTTTGCGCAAATACAATCTGGCACTGACAGATCAGCTACGTCCTCCCTATGGTAAGCGTGTTAATATGCTTATCCGCTTTCTCACACGATAAAAAAACTGCTGCAATATTTCAGTCAAATTTGAAATAGTCAGGGCGTATTCACAAGCTGACTAGCACAAGCAAATTTGTTTGTGTGAGTTCATAATGTCAGCTTCATTCAAGCATTAATCCGGCGTTTTTGATTCTATAAAATCAGAAATATCAATAGGTTGTGCGTCAGTAACTATCCCTTGTGTACAAACTTTATTGCTCTTACACACGTTCACACTTCCTACATATCTTTTCTACTTATTAAAATACACATTTGAAAAAGTAAGGTTTGCACCATAATATGGTGTGGGTCATAAGTCCCAGTTTTTACGTAGCACAATCAACAGACATTGGAGTCAGAGGGCGGTTATGCACCATAAAGATGAGAAGAACGATAAAAATAAAGAGGAGAAAAACTCACTGATTGTGCTTTCTGGTGAGCGGCAGAATTCCGGCGACTACCAAAAGCAGAGAATGGTTATGCCATTGTCTGCATCTGATCAGATATATGACAATCCTGCCATTGCCTATCTTGTCAGTCTTGGTTCAAAGCGAAGTCGCCAAACTATGAAGTCATTTCTTAATATTGTGGCAAAAATGTTGGGTTACCAAAATGTGCAGGATTGTTTATGGAGTAATCTACGGCGTCATCATATTCAGGCCATTATGGAAATGCTCTCTGATTCAGGCAAAGCACCCGCAACAATCAATACTTATCTTTCTGCATTGAAAGGAGTTGCATTAGAAGCCTGGACAATGAAACAACTTGACACGGATAGTTTTCAACACATTAAACAAGTACGTTCTGTCAGGGGAAGTCGCTTACCCAAAGGGCGGGCGCTTGAGCGTTATGAAATTAAGACCTTATTTTATACCTGTGAAAACGATCTCAGTACAAAAGGCTTACGCGATGCAGCCATTATCGGTATTTTGATAGGTTGCGGTCTGCGCCGTTCAGAAATTGTCTCATTAGATCTGAAACACATCATTTATCGTGAACAAGCATTAAGAGTAATGGGGAAAGGAAACAAAGAACGTTTGTCATATATGCCGGAAGGGACATGGAGGCGATTGAATTGTTGGGTAGATGAAGTTCGGGGGGAGCATGCCGGACCATTATTTACTCGCATCCGCAGGCATGATGATGTAACAGAAGATCGCCTTTCCGATCAGGCTATTTATCACATATTGGAAACTCGCAGGATTGAAAGTGGAATAGCAAAATTTGCTCCTCATGATCTCCGCAGAACCTTTGCCTCGGCTATGTTGGATAATGGCGAAGATATTGTGACCGTCAAAGATGCAATGGGACATTCAAGTATTACGACAACGCAAAAGTATGATCGGCGTGGGGATGAACGCCTGAGAAATGCGGCCAGAAATTTGAATTTTTGAATTAGTAATTTTCATATAGTAATCACAATAATACAAATCATAGTTTGCCCGAAATTTGAATAAATCCTATTTCGGGCAAACTATCGAATCATTTTCGATGATTATTCATCCACATCAATCGGACAAATGAAACCATCAGGTTTAATTGCCAGAAGATCACATTTTAACCTATCAATAACATGTTCTGCAGTATTACCAAGAAATGCAGCAGATAAACCTGTGCGCCCAAGAATGCCTAAAACAACCACACCAGCATTAATCTCTTCGCAGATTTCAGGAATGACTTTTTCCGGCAAGCCTTCCTGAACATGCGTTTGCTCTTCGCTGATACAAAATTTCTGTCGTAGTTCTTTCATTGCGACCAAATGCTGACCACGTAAAGCCCGATTATATACATTGGGATCAAAATCAGGCAGTTCGGTTGCAATGTTTAAAGGCGCAGCGGGGTAGGCACTGACAAGGTGGATAAGAGGTTCTTTTACAATCCTGTTAGCAAGTTCTTGTGTTTCACGAACTAATTTTAGATTAAGTTCATTATGATAGGATTCTTCGTTTGATAAATTCACCGCAACAACTGCCGACCCTTTTTCTGGCCATATCTGGTCTTTAACCATCCAGACAGGACAAGGGCATTTACGTAATAAATGCCAGTCGAGCGGTGTAAAAATCATCGACTCTAACAGAGAATGCTGATGTGCCATCTTCAATAGCAAATCATGTTCTCCAGAAATAACTTCCTGAATGATCGCTTCATAAAAACGATTATGCCAAACTACTTTGATTTCAATATCAATTCCTGATTCAAGGTAGTAATGTGCTTGTTGTTTTATCCAAGCAACCCGTTGACCAATAACACCTTTACGCATAGCGTTTCTTTCTTCGGGAGAAAGTAACGTAGTCATATCATAGGATAGATCATAAATGGGCAAGAAAGCCTTAATCCGGCCACCATTACGTTGCACGATATATACCGCACGTCTTAATGCTGGCTGATCATCCTGATTCGGATCAATTGCAACTAAGAGGTTTTGGTAGTTTGCCATATATTAATACCTCGCAGAGGCTGGATGTGCCTTTCGTACAGAAAGATAAACTAATATGGACAACTATAACAGTGTAGGAGAGTGCCAGATCAGCAAAATATAGTGATCTGGCTTAAATTTTGAAATAACTTTATGCCACATTTACGTGAGCTTTACCTGCCAGCTCAGTTAATTTTTCCATGTTTTCTACAGTGATGTACTTTCCTTTAACACTTAAAATGCCATTTTTCTGAAAACGGCCAAGCAGACGGCTGATAGTTTCAACTGTCAAACCGAGATAATTACCGATATCACCACGTGTCATAGTCAGACGGAATTCACGGGGGGAAAAACCGCGTTGTGAAAAACGGCGGGACAAATTATAAACAAATGCCGCCAGCCTTTCTTCTGCATTCTTTTTGGATAATAAGAGGATCATTTCCTGATCACCTTTAATTTCACCACTCATCAGACGCATCATTTGCTGGCGGAGATTCGGCATTTTTCCGGAAAGATCATCTAATGTTTCAAATGGGATTTCGCATACCATTGAAGTTTCCAATGCTTGAGCAAAACTAGGATGTTCTGTATTGATGATGGCATCAAATCCGACTAAATCGCCGGCAAGATGAAAACCTGTGATTTGTTCATCACCTTCTTCAGTGATTGTATAGCTTTTAATAGTTCCAGAACGGATAGCATAAAGCGATTTTAATGCGTCACCCGCTTTAAAAAGAGTTTGTCCTTTTTGGATAGGTTTTTTACGCTCAATGATATTATCAAGCTGATCGAGTTCATGTTCGTTTAAAGTGAAAGGAATGCATAGTTGGTTAATACTGCAATCCTGACAGTGGATTGCACAACCACCTGATTGAATCCGCCTAATAATGCGTTTTTCCGGAACCATAGGAAGTGCTCGTTAGAAATGATTGATGTTCGTCAATTTAACATATTTAATTGGCTCTGATAAGAGCCTGATTTTTTGTTAATCATTATCTTTGTCATTGACGAAAGAAAAAAATGAAATTTTGCTGTGATTAAGGCTTAACTTGCGTAAAATTCTGCACACTCGATATAACACACCAATAAAACTGAAATTATATTAATAATATAATGTTACGTTGATGGTAGTGTATTGACGACAGAGGTGGGTTTACAGATAAATGGATGGATTAGCATGAGTGAATGGCTGTTAATTGCATTTACAATGATAGTGCAAAGTTCTATTGGCCTGGTACTGATGAGTGCACTTTATATTTATTGTTTTAATCAAAAAACAAATACAGGGCAAAAATCAACAGTTGTCCCTGTCCGCATAGCTTTAGTCATTAGTAGCATACTGTCTGGAATAGGTTTGCTATCTTCTTTGGATATTATGGGATATCCATTCAGTGTGTATCATTTATTACAATTGCATAACATAATACATCGGCGGGAGTGGATAAATATAGAAACAACGTTTGCTGCCATCTACTTTGGTACTTTGAGTTTATATACACTTTTTGTTTTGGTCACCAAGCGGGGACATGTATATGTTATGACAGGGATCGGTATTATTGGCTTAGCTGATATTCACTATATGGTCAGTATTTATTTGAACAGTGCCATGCTCATCTGGACAAATATTAACACTTATTTTTTGTTCTATGGTGCAGTATTTACGTTGGGGCCAGCACTGGCTTTGTCGTTTATTAGTCAGTCGGGCAGAAAACTTATGCGGGAAAAAATCCCTACCAAACTTATTATGTCAGCGCTGATTATTGTGTTTATCAGTGTGACAATCCGATTGATTGAACAACCAGCATACATGGGATGGTTAGTAGAGACGGCATTGGAAAGTGAAGGAAAAAACACCATTTTTCCCCATCAACCAGAACTTAACTTCAAAAGTGCATTTGGTTTCAGAATGATAACATGGTGTTTATACATTATTGCTATGGCGATCTGGACATATACATTATGGAAAGGGCGAAACAGAACACGCATTCGAACAGGTTATTCTATTCTGTCAGGTACAGTCATTATGTTTATTGCTGAAATCATTAATCAGTATATTTTCTTTATCATGTGCAATTTATAATATTAATATCATCATAAACCATATACTCTATTTATTCTAATCTGCACAATAAAAAATGTGATACCACCACTGATTTTATGTGCAGAAAACCACATTATATTCATGGTCTTAAATTTATAAGTCATCCTTAAAGCACGACTGGATTACATTTTTTCTTCGTTATTTTTTTGTTCTGGCGCACAAAATTAAAGTATTTATTAACTTGTTATTAATATTTCAAATCATATGTTTTATATCTGTGTTCATAGCTTGACTTAGTTAATGAATAAATAGCTAACAAAGAATAATGAACAATCGAGGATATTGTGATTATGACTAAGCCACTTAATTCTAACTTAAATGTGGATGCTCTATTTTTAGGTCCAAAATCAGAAAATGCTGTGTTTTTCAGGGAAATGATGGATTATGCGGTCAGTGAGCATATGCATTGGCGTTCAGGTTTTCATCCTGAAGATTCCGCTCTGGTTACATCAGTTGATCGCTATGAGCATAACTACAGAGAAACATTGTATCGGACAGAAGGAATATTAAATCAATTATCGGCAAAATTAAAAAACACCTCCATTCCTTTCTTCTCTCCCCGTTATCTTGGACACATTAATGGTGATACTTTGATGGTTTCCAATCTCGCTTATGTCATGGCGATGATGTACAACCCGAATAACTGTTCTTATGAAGCATCACCGACCACAACAGATCTTGAGCTTGAATCCGGGTTAGATCTCTGCCGAATGTTTGGCTATGACACGCAACAAGCCTGGGGACATATCACCTCAGGAGGAACCGTGGCTAACTATGAAGGTCTTTGGGTAGCCAGGAACTTAAAAACACTGCCTTTAGCCATCTCCCTGCATCCCGAAACCAAAAATCTGCTCAGTCACAAGTCTCAAAAACAATTAATGAATATTCCAACAACAGAATCTATTGATTTAATGAGTGAGTTAAAAAGGCAGGGAATATTTAATGAAATACGCAATATGACATGTCGTGGCATAGGCGTTAAACCGGAAATTTTAGGCAAGCTACTTGTACCACAGTCTAAGCATTACTCTTGGATAAAAGCAGCCGATATTTTGGGTATTGGACAAGAAAATATTATTCCATTGCCCGTTAATGAACATTATCAGACTGATGTTGCCAAAATGCGTGAAATCACGCTTTCTCTTATTGAGAAAGGAGAAGCTATTTTGGCAATGATTGCAGTGGTAGGTACAACAGAAGTAGGAGCAATTGATCGCATTGATGAAGTGATAAAGCTGAGGCAAGAATGTGAAGAGCATTATGGTGCATCGTTTTATATCCATGTTGATGCTGCCTATGCAGGTTATGCCTGTTCTTTGCTCCTCAATGAGCAGGGAAAATTTATGGAATACGATGCATTAATAAAGCAGCATCATGAACTTGGCCTGATCCCTGAAAATATTAATTGGCCTAAACCGGAAATCTATCAGAGTTTCAAGGCACTAAAACATGTCGATTCGATTACTGTTGACCCCCATAAGATGGGGTTCATTCAATATTCGGCTGGTGCTATCTGCATGAAGGATAAGCGAATTCTCGATTTAATTTCTTCCCATGCTGCTTATGTCTTTGAAGATAATGATGTTCATAACGATTCACCAACCAGTAATCGAGGAATATTGGGAGCCTCTATAATGGAAGGTTCAAAGGCAGGAGCAACTGCCGCAGCTTTATGGGCAGCTCATAGATTATTACCTTTGAACATTCATGGGTATGGTAAAGTGATTGCTGCCGGAATCGGCACTGCCAATCGATTATTGGATAAAATAACCAATATGCAACCCATAAAGGTTGAAAAATATCAATTTGAAATCCACATCATGCCAACACCTGACTTTCATATGATTAATTTTTCTTTCAAGGAAGTCGGAAATACCAGCCTGCTGAACCACAACGCTCTCAATAAACGGATCTATGAACTATGTTCCTATTCCACCGGACGTGCTTATGCCAACGATCTTCTCACATCATCAACAATACTGGATTACAAAGAGTATGGCGATACCCCCAGGTATTACGCTGAACAATGTGGTTTTAGTTATAGTGAATGGAAGAAAGTACATCATATATATGTATTGCGGGCAGCCGTCATGACATATTGTCTGCGTAATGAAGAACATTTCGAAGAATATTGGGAACAATTAAAATTTATTTTTGTTAGAAAACTGACTCAAATTGTTGATGAAAAAGAAAAACAATTACATCAAAGATTAGATTTTGATACTTCATTTCTAAGTTGATACTAAAGGGATATAGATATGAAAAATCGTACCCTGGGAAGTATTTTCATTGTCGCCGGGACAACGATCGGAGCAGGTATGCTGGCAATGCCACTTGCTGCATCTGGTATAGGTTTCAGTGTTAGTTTTATTCTGCTAGTTGGGATATGGATTTTAATGAGTTATACCGCATTATTGCTGGTTGAAGCTTATCAATATGAATCATTTGATACCGGTTTGGGGACACTGGCTTATCGTTATCTTGGAAAATATGGAAAAGTCATTACTGGTTTCAGCATGATGTTTTTGTTGTACGCCTTAACGGCGGCTTATATCAGTGGGGCAGGTGATTTACTTACTGCCAACATTAATAAATGGTCAGGTGTTTCATTTCATGGTGCTGTAGGTGTACTTCTATTCACCTTAATAGGTGGCGGGATAGTCTGTGTTGGCACCAGCTCTGTCGATTTTATAAACAGAATATTGTTTAGTGCCAAGATTATCTTTCTGGTATTGATGCTTGGTTTGATGCTTCCACACATTCAGCATGTAAATTTATTATCCATGCCTGTTGAGCAAGGTCTTATTTTATCTGCTATTCCTGTTGTTTTCACTTCATTTGGTTTTCATGGCAGCGTACCGAGCATTATACGATATATGAAAGGTGATATCCGTAAATTACGATGGATATTTATTATCGGCAGTGCAATTCCTCTGATAGCTTATATACTTTGGCAATTAGCTACATTAGGAAGTCTTGATTCAACTACACTATTGGGAATTCTAGCTGAAAAATCCGGATTAGATGGATTGATCCGCTCGATTCGTGATGTAGTTGCATCACCAAAAACGGAATTTTCAGTGCAAATATTCGCCAACCTGGCGTTGGCAACGTCTTTTTTGGGCGTCACTCTTGGGTTATTTGATTTTCTGGCAGATCTTTTCAAACGCCAGAATAATGTAGCAGGACGCTTACAAACCGGATTGCTGACATTTGCACCTCCATTAGTGTTTGCTCTGTTTTATCCAAAAGGATTTGTCATGGCGTTGGGATATGCTGCTATTGCGTTATCAATCCTTGCTTTGTTATTACCTACGATTTTGATTTTTAAAGTTCGCCAAAAAAATATATGTCAATATCGGGTTTTCGGCGGAACACCTGCATTGGTTTTGGTATTTCTTTGTGGGATCGCAGTAATTTCTATTCAAATAGGTATTGTGACAGGAATATTACCCGAAGTTGGATAAGTTCATTGACTCCTTATCTTTGTCGAAAGGCTTTGGAATTTCTCCAAAGCCTTTTAATAAGTCATTTAATACCTGTCCAAATTGTCCAGTAATCTTTTTCGATGATATTTAGCAGAGAGGGAAGGGATTTTCCTGCGGACTAAGGGTAGTCTGTTTAGCCAAGCTCAGTTCAAAAAAATCAAATATCGTATTTTACAGCTTCGCTTCCACTAGGCCATTTTGCTACGTTTATTGGTCTTGATTTAGTGACAGTGTCACCAAAAATCTCTCAATATCATCCCAATAGCTATTATCAAGCAGCTTCCCAGTATTATCATTGCAGCCATGATACCGTGCAGGGTTAGTTGCATAGTCGCAATGGGGAGTAAAAATAGGATAGCCAGATTATTCAGGCTCTCAGATATTGCCAATATTTGGCCTTTATTCCGCTTCGCTCGATTTGCCAGAATAGAAGTGCTGACAGGGGCTGCAAGTCCGAGTGCATATCCCCATAACATCAGACAGCCAAGGCTAAAGAATAAAGACAGTGGTAATAGCATGAATGCAGAACTGGATACGAAAAGTGTTATTACTGTCAACAATAGCGTACATTCTTCCCGGCTCCGTAAGTGCTTCACAAAATATACAGATAGATTCCCCAGACCAAGCCCGATGCCAAATGCAGAAACGGAGATACCAACTGCGTCTGTTTCTAAATCATAATGTCGTCTTAATACTTCTCCGGCCAATATAAAAGCAGATACTGCTGTACCATTCCAAAACCCTTTTGCGACAAGAGGGCGGATTAAATTCCCCTGGTATATCCATTGAAAGGTTATTTCTGTTTTTCTTATTCGAAGATCCTGGGAAGAGTTTTTCTTCAAGTTTAAAGGCAATTTTCGGCTTAAAACATTTCTGCTTAAAATAAAAAGCAAAATACATCCGATCGCACTCATCAAAAATGGTATCCGCCAGTTAAAAATTGCTGTTAACACTCCTGCGAAAACAGGGCCGATTGCGATACCCACAGTCATGCCAAGCATAACGATTCCCATTGCTGAGGTTTGTTTATGGGCGGGGAAAATATCTGTAATCAACGCAAAGATAGTTGGGATCAGAGCTGCCGAAGCAATCCCTCCGAAAATACGCAATCCGATGGCAATTTCTAAATTGGGGGCTATAGCCAATGCCAGCCCATCAAATGAAAGAAACAGCAAAGATGTCAGCAACAATTTATATCGACTTATTCGATCAGATAACCAACCAAAAATTGGTGCTGAAAGTGCGTAGGCGAGGGCATAACTGGATACCAGCCAGGTCGCTTTATCTGTTGTTGTTTCAAACGATTCGGCCAATGGTTTGAGTATAGGGGATAGCATAAACTCTGTCACACCGATGAAAAATACAGCAAATGAGAATATCGGTAAAATTAATGGTGAAACTTTAGGCAAAATAATACGTGATGACATATTCAGGCCTTCTCTGATAAAAATTGGATTGGGTAGAAATAGATAAAATTTTTAGCTGTTTTTAGCTACTACATCATGTGTTGGATAAAAAAATAGGAGGAGTGAAGGTAGAAGGTAGGTAGTGTGTGGTGTTTCACTGCCAGCAATCGCTGACAGTGAGGTTGTTTATTTATTTAGCAGCAGTGACTTCAATGTCAAGTACACTAATTTGGCTATCATTTTTTGCCATATCTTGACCATATGCACATACACGCCATGGAGCTTCAGATTTCGCTAGAGCTATAGGTCTCCAGGCAAAGCCGTAACCTGATTTATCATCACAGTGAGTTGTTGCTTTAGGACCATATTTCACTTGAACATCCATGAGTTCATATTGTTGAGCTCTAACAGTTATATACCAGTTGTCACTCCCATGGTCATTTTTATGGATAGTTGGCTTAATTGATGGAGGAACATTATCAATTTCTCGCAACATCACTGAAGCATCTTTTGTTTTTTGCCATTGACCATCGTTGTTCTGATGGATAACACAGAGTTTATAGATACCGTCTTTTTCAGGCAGTAACATGTTTTTCAATAGATTCTTGCTCGCTGAAACTGGAGCACTATATCCGATTTGATTTGTACAATCCACTTCGCTGATCAACCCTGTTTTATAGCGGATATTTTTGACATCAGCACCTTCTTTGATAATGACATCCCATTTTGCTTTCTCTCCGTCAACAACACTTTGAGTAATCCAAGGTGACCACAGCAGACTTCTTTCTAAAATGTCACCGCTATTATTTTCCAGTTTAGATAGATCCAGTTTGTTGTCCTTAGTGATTGCATCAGCAATGGTATCTACAGGAATGAAATAGCTGGCTCCTTCTTCTGAAACTCCTTTATTATTTTCGACAGTACAAGGTCTGCCGAGTCCACAACCCGTCATACCTGGTGTTGTGGTTGTATTAAGAACACCAATAACGTCTGTTTTACCTTTTTCAAAAACAGGAGATCCAGATGTCCCGCCGACTACACCAGCACAGTTAACAGAGAAGACCGGAGACCAAATCCATGGTGCAGAACTTTCATACAATAATGGTGATTTCCCGGTAATATCACATTCAGACTTTCTGAGGTAAGCAAAATTATAATCAACATTATTAACAGGAATATGAGTCAACACGATAGGCTGATGTTTCATCTTTAGGTTTTTCTTCAGCTTCAAAGGATGATAGCCTTTCTTAGCCAGATCGCCATAAGTAGCCTTCAATTGTAAGACAGCGATATCTTGGTGTTTCATCGTTGAATACAGAATACGGTCAATTTTTATTGGTGAAAGGTTATCTTTTTTATCAATAAAATAATCCGGAGTATATTGCCAATACTCCATTTCTACTGGCTGATCAACGATCACTTCATTTGTTCCTACATTGCTATTAACGCAATGTCCTGCTGTTAGAATCAAGGCCGGAGTTTCTGGGCTTGGCTCATTTTCACCAGCAATCAGGGTTGCAGTACAGCTTGCTCCCCCCGAAAATTTACCGACAGTTCTGAATTTATCGGCACCAGGATCGGTTGATTTCATTAATGGAGCACCATTATCATTGGGTTCAGAAAAATCAATAGATGTATCACTCAACGCTAAAGCATTTGAACTTGCTGTGATAGAAAACAAACTCACTAACAGAGCCTTACGATAAGTCATAATTATCCTCCTTTAGGTTATGTAGATGACTCGAAAGTCATTATCCGATTGATAATGCATAAGCTCTATTTAACTATTTTGTATTGCCATGGATACAAGGCCACTAAATGAAGAAGAAAAACTCACTGCCAGCTCTTGCCAGCAATGAGTTTGTTTTTTATGGAATTTTTATTGCTCAGAATTTCCAGTTGGCATTGAAGAATACACCGTTATCTTTGTGATTGCCTGATATGACACCGTTATATCCCAGGGATAATTGAGCATTTTCATTAACGCCCAATGCCATACCTGCTTTGATGACAGCGGCGTCACGGGCTGCTGAGACACTGTTGACAGTAAATACTGCATTGCTATTGCTGAAACTTAATTTACTGCCACGATCGACATTGCCAAATTGATGTTGCCAACCCAATTCACCATACATACCTACAGTAATTTGATTTTGCGTCTGCCATTTTTGGTCAACGCGTAAACCTAATGTGGAGAGAGTTGCATTTTTTGATTGTTTTTCACCAGATAATGCCGCAGCACCACCTTGCTCATTAATACCATCATGACGGAAATTAATGTGAGACAAATTGGCAAATGGCTCCAAATTCAGCCAGGGAGCATTCATACTGTAAGCTGCTTCAGTAAATATCTGCCCGGTTTGTGCGCCATATTTGGCTTTCAGATTGTCGGACTGACTGCCAAAAGCAACCGAACGTTTAGTATCAAAACGATGCCAGCTATAGGCCACACCAGTACGCAATGCCAGAGCATTAAACTGTTTACTACCATATAATGCCAGATGGAAATTGTTGCTGTCGGCTGAGGTATTATAACCACCACGCAGAGAAGAGCGGGTATAACCCGTAGACAAACCGATACGCCAGTCATTCGTTAACGCTTTGTCTGCGCCCAGTAACACACCATAATTAGACATACGATAGCCGTTGACTTCACTGGTATTGTCAGCGCGTTGCCAGTTGCTGGTGATTTGCGCCCAAACACCATTTTTATCTGCTTTGATATCCTGATGAGTGGTTCCACCACCCGCCTGACGTAAGCGTGTATTCAACGTATCGCGCAGATAGCGGCTGCTATTCATTTGTGCAGCAGTGATATCGGCATGGATCTGTCCAGAAGACAACTGTTGGAATGCCTGGCGAGCCTGAGCAGGCGTATCAGACATTAAGATACTCTCATAAACCGGATGACCCAGATTCAGCTTATCAGCAGCATTGGCTATCGCACGTTCGTTAGCGGTTTTACCCATACTGGCGAATGTAGTGGCATTACGTTTTATATCTAACATCACGCTATTAGGTTGATAGTTAAGATGAGTACCAACGAACAAATAGTTAGGTGCAACGGTAGTAAATTGACCATTGATACCACGGTTTGCCTGTAAGATATTGTATTGCTGACCAAGCAGGCTACGAACCTCATGTTTTGAAAGTAAGTTACTGTTGTTTTCTAACGTGACCTGTACAGATCCACCTTTCAATATCGCTGAACCATTGCTGGAAATGCGATCACTACGTCCCTGGGCATTGGGTGCAACTTCAACCAGATAACGAGAACCTTCCTGGAAAGTAACATCACGATCAACATTCAATATTCCGATTGAATTTAAATTGCCTGGTGCAATATTGGCACTGGCATTGGCCATAAGTGAGCCAACAGTACCACTTCCACTCAGTGTTGCATCATTTTGCACAGTGACATCAGAAGTTATAGAGCCACTAATTTGCAACTGGCCTTGTTCTACCCTGGTTGGCCCTTTATAAGTGCTATTTTTACCAGCAAGTTCAAGCATTCCTTTACCGGTTTTAGTCAATCCACCATGACCTGCAATATCATTACTCCAATAGTCATAGGCGCACTCAA
Organism: Xenorhabdus sp. SGI246; assembly: GCF_040838225.1. Taxonomy (NCBI): domain Bacteria; kingdom Pseudomonadati; phylum Pseudomonadota; class Gammaproteobacteria; order Enterobacterales; family Morganellaceae; genus Xenorhabdus; species Xenorhabdus sp. SGI246. The sequence goes on along the minus strand of NZ_JBFPEZ010000003.1, from coordinate 22,660 downwards.
GGCTATCGCATATCCGCTCTACAGTAGTCCCTTTTTCCACTATTCCCCCAATTCCGGGGATATTTGCGACAAACTGAGTTTCCGTATATGAGCCGGGAATATAGAATTCAGCAGGAATATCTTTCTCAGTGATAAACATTTTGGGGCCATCAATGGCATCTTTCAGGTTCAGCATTCCCCAACCATAGAGTCGGTCAATACCTTTTTCCCCCAGATCAGTCGCAGTTGTTTTGAGAACATCAGAGATTTGCCCCGCTGTCATATAAGGAAAACGCTGCATCAAGACAGCCGCAGCTCCAACGACATGCGGGGATGCCATAGATGTGCCCGTGTAAGCCTCATAAGTAGGATTAATCTCTAGTTCACCTTTACTTAAGGCATCTTCGTCTATTTTTCCCTTATTTTTAGAGATAAAATTACCTGTGCTACTGTAAACTCTGGTGCCTGGTGCGGACAAACAATAACTAGCAGTATATCCGCAACTGGTTGATGAGACGTTAATTCGGTTGTCTCTGGTCAGGTTGGCTACGCTGAGGTAATTCTTTAATACATCAGGGAAGAAAAACGGCATCCCCGCGTGTAACCAGGTAACGTTATAGTTGTTGGCATTGCCCGCAGCAAAAACAACTAATTTATCTTGACGTGCTGCACGTAATAAGGATGCTGATCTGATGGTTCCAAATATTGGATACAAATCTTCCTCTGGGATTGGAGATTTACTTAACTTATCCAACATTTCTTTAATCGGGGTGGCATATTTAATGACATCGTCTAATGTGACTTTATCGTATTTTACTGTTCCATTTGGAAATCTTATAGGATTGCCTTTGCTGTCAGTAGCATAGCCAGGACGAACCCCCCAACTATTATTGATAACCCGAACATTACTCTGAATCATGGCTTCTGTACGATTAAACTCATTTTGCAAATATTTTGCAGTCATTAAACCCGAATCAAATGCCACGCCGTGCATCCCTTTACCGTCCCTGTTTGCGGCAATAATTCCTGACACATGATTACCGTGAGCACCGAAGACGATCGTTCCATTTTGCATTTCATCATAGTTCCACGTATCTTCAGGACTTAATATCTTAAGTTTTCCTGCAAATTCAGAATGCTGAGTAACAGCCTCATCCAGCACACCAACATTAATCCCTTTCCCAGTATAACCACGTGCATAAGCATAATGCGCACCAATTGCGGTTAATCCCCATTGACGCTTGAATTCCTCTGATAGCCAACTATCAGGCGAGTTTTTCTGTCCCTGTTCCTGATATCCAGTATCAGCCATTGAAGCATTAATAGGTAATAGTCCATAAAATAATGTCACCCACAAAAATATAGGTTTTACTGTATTGTTTTTTTTCATAAGAGCAGGTCCATTTTTTACATGATGAAATCTTCCGATTCGCTATTCAACAAATAACTCTTCAGAAAACACTTATATTTAACTGGTCATTTAAGTTCATATAACTGGCAGAATTAAGTTATTCCCAAAACAGATGGACGTTGCAGAATAATCTTTAAATAATTAATTAAAGATATCGAAAAAATATCTATGACTTGCCAGTAAGTTTCTATGAAATGATAACTAAACACCAAATGCAAGAATTTATTTAACCCACTGATAACATTTGATTTACAATAATTTAATTTTATTTTCTTTTTAAATTCATATAGATAAATTTAAATTTTAGTTATTTTACACTGATATACAGTTATTTATTATTAAGGGAAAAATAAAAAAAATACTTCTCCGTACTTTAATTAAGCGATCTTTTATTTATTAAATGGATATTTATCAGGGTAATAAAATAAGTATTATCAATATAAAAACACAGTAGAGATGACAGGTTTTTATAAATTATTATTCGTGTAATAATTTATGTCATATATAAAAATTATAAAACGGCTTTATTCTTTAAACGGGATTAAGAACATAAATTCTCAACAAAAGGAATCATTAAAGAAGCTATAATATTAAATTAAACTGATTATTAATTTCTTTCACGGCTTTATAAAAACAATAAGAGGTGAATATATGAGTAAATGGGAAGAGAAAGAACTTTCTGAGTTTTTTTCACAATACAATGATGTTTTTGAAAAGAAATATGCATTCACAACTATTTGTGATTTTATTAAGCAACATAATTCCATAAAAAAAGTTCTTGATCTTGGTTGTGGATCAGGAGCATTAATTCCTTTTCTTACGTCAATTGTGCCTCAAGTAATCGGTGCAGATATTTCAAAATATGCTATTGAATTAGCAAAAGAAAGATATAAAGAGAGTGGGGCTATATTCACTTATCCCACTGAGCTTCATCACTATACGAATGACATCCCTTTTGATACGGTAATCAGCTCTTTTGTGCTCTGCACACTAAAAACAGAAGATTCGTACAAAGCTATTTTTCGTCAGGTAAATAGCTACTTAGTTAAACATGGTTACTACATGACTCTTGATTTTAATTTGGATGCTTTCGGCATAGATTTTGGCCCATTCAAAACAGGAGAAGCAGGAAAGAGTTACCGTGACGGAGAGACATTGTTAACGACTTTGTGGACTAAAACGGGTAAGCCGTTCTCTTTTAATGATACGTACTGGTCATTAGGAAAACGGATAGCATGTGCAGAAGAGGCAGGGTTTTCTCTTCACAAAAAATTAATTCCTCATGTTCCAAATTTTAAGCCTCCATTTATAATATCTGTCTTCAAAAAAGAAGAAGAATTATAAGAGATTGAACGCAGTACTTTACCCAGTCCAGGGCGTATTCTCAAAGAACTCAGTAAAAATGAGTTTGATGGTGCTAGATACGATGCAGAATTACCTCAACGGCTTAAAGACAGTTTGTATTAATTCATATAAAAGATCGGTAACCCGATCTTTTATACTCGACTCATATCATTGAGCCGAGCTTAGTTTTTTAATGTTTTGATTTTTAATCAAAATAGTTATTATTGTCTATTTTACATACCATAGTGATACTTTTTATTTTCCTCTCCAATAACTTCACGTACATGTTTCAGAGCTTCGGCATAAGATTTTAGTAGTTTCAGTGTGTAGTGAACTCGTACCTCAAATACAGCATCATTACAAATCAAATCTGGGGAGATTAAGCTTCCACTTTGACGGAAAATTAGATGATCTGGCAGGAAGCAAACATGGTTATTTTTAAAACCGGTCATACGTAATTCCGAAAGCGGGTAAACACCATTTGGGCCAGCAGAAACGCTAGTCAATAATGCTGGTTTATGCCCCAGTTCCGTCACAGAGCAATATAACAATAGATTTTTTAGCGCTGGTGGCACCATTCCATGCCATTCAGGAGACACAAAAATAAAGGCTTCACTTTCTCTTAATTGGTGAGCAATTGCCTGCCACGGATGTGACTCTGCTGATATATCTGTGGTATAGCCATCATGAAGAGGAAGTTCAACATTGCACAATTCGAGGAAATTAGTATCCGTAAATCCATATTCATTACTGAGTTTTTGCAAATAGCGGGCTACACGTTGACTGCTGGAGTTTTGACGCTGGCTGCCAGATATCAAAGTCAATTTCATACTGTAATTCTCCTGAATTATATGGGGTTATGAGGCTGTTTGAGTACGAATTCGAGGAATAGAAAACCAAACAGCAATCATAATGATGCAGGCTCTGACAAATTGGAATAGGAAAAAACACCGTCGTTACAAACCTAATTGCTTCTCTGTTTGTTTTTTTAATCTCATCACAAGTAATGTAATTCCGATAATACCCAGAATAACTAGTGTAAAATTCATTACAAAATGTATCTTTATGTAAAGATAAATTAAAATAATAGCCTATATAAATTTTATCAAGTATCTTTTCTCAAAAATAAATGAATAGGGAAAAAGACATGAAGTACGATCACGTTGACCGTTTACTCATACAATGGGAGCAACAGCGCCCAGACCTTGATCCTTCACCAATGGGTGTGATTGGGCGTTTATACCGTGCAAATAAAATTATCGAACAGCGATTACAGCCTATATTCAAGGCATACGACTTAAGCGCTATTGAGTTTGATATCCTTGCGACACTACGCCGTTATGACACACCAATTACACCCACTGAGATGTATCAATCCGTTATGTTGACTTCGGGGGCAATGAGTACCCGCATTGAGCATATGGTACAGCGAGGACTGGTTGAGCGTGTTGCAAATGCTAAAGATCGACGCAGTTGCAAAGTCTCTTTGACTACGGAAGGAAAAGAACTCATAGATAAAGTGGTTGAAAGCCATCTGGAAAATGAGAGAGAAATTCTTGGGGCACTATCCAGTGAACAGCAAGAACAACTTGCTATGTTATTGCGTCATTGGCTATTGACGAATGAATCCGATATTTAGGATTCCTCTGATAATTATAGCCCCATAAAAGTATCTTTCCAGGAAGATATTTCTTAATGCTATGTAAAAATAACTTTAATAAAAAAGTTCATTAAGAAATGGTAAAGACTTTGCCCCGACATAATTCAGGGCAAAGTCTGAGGGGCTAATGTGTTAGAATTTCACGTTAAATCTGGCCCAATAAGTACGACCAGGTTCATTTACTGGCGTATTGGCCGAATAACCAAAGCCGCTATTTCCTGCCAGATTGAGGTGTTCGCTGTAAGTTCTGTTAAAGATATTGTCAACACCAGCACTAACCTGAATATCTTTGGTCACTTTATAGGCAGCATTCGCAGAGAAAACGGCAAAACCAGCACTACGGTTAAAATCTTTCCCGACAACGTTACCTTCGTTGATTGCAACCCGATTCTGACTGTTGACTAATCGCAGCAAACCGCTACTTGTCCAATCACCCTGTTCCCAGGTCAAACCCAAGCGTGCTTCCAGTGGCGGAGTTTGGGGTAATGGACGATGATTGGAAGTATTTCGTGCCCAGGAATAAGCCAGACTTGCATCCGTTTTCCAGTTATCATTCAGATGGTAAGCAACTCCCATTTCTCCACCCCAGATGGTAGCATCCACATTACTTGCCTTACTGACTTTATTGTCTGCATAGTGAAATAGAATAAAGTCATCAATCTTACCAACGTAAGCTGAAATCCAGCCTTTCAGGTTCTGATCGTTATAATGTGCACCGATATCTAACTGCGTTGTTTTTTCTGTTTGCAGTTTCTTGAATGCATTACCTTTAGAACGGAATAGTTCCCAATAATCAGGGAAACGTTCGGTATAACCTACGCCGGCATAAAACATAACCGGGAGCTCTTTCAGGTTATGTTCAAATCGGACAAAACCTGCGGGTAAAGTATTTGTTCGTGCTTCCTGAGTATCTTGAGTGTATTTATCGACTAAAACACGATCCAAACGCGCACCACCGGTAACTTTACTTTGTTCAGTTGCATCCCAGGTCAGCTCGCCGAAAACGCCATAATCACGGAATCGTGCATCCTTTTGGGATTGGTTGCGGTGGGTATTGGTCTGCATATCCACACCACTCTGTAATCTGAAATCTTCCCAGAGCCATGTTCCCATCATACGTCCACCAAAAGTACGGCGATCCAGTTGATGAGCCATCTTCATATTCATACCATGGCCACCGCCGTGCATAGAGTGATTACCCTGTTTCATATGGCTACCATGTCCCATGCCCATTGCTGGAAGAGAAGGGCGGGATAAATTATCCATCACATGGCGGGTAGAGTTGTAATAAAAGTTGGTTTCAAACTTATCAAATACATCTCCGATATTGGACTTTTCAAAGCGTACTCCCAAACTTTCACGTTTGAATTTGGAGCCATCCATCCCACGTCCGGCATAACGTGCTTTTCCATCACCTTGCCCTGCGCTTAATTCCAGTAACGTATCTTCATCAGGCGTCCAGCCTAACGCGACATCGGTATTCCATTTATTCCAGTGGGAAGGGACACGGTATCCGTCACCATCTTTATAATCATTAGAGCGAGATTTATTGCCAATAAAACGCATATAACCATGCTGATTACCAAAACTCAGATCTGCGTTACCATCCCAACGTCCGTTAGAACCAACAACGGTGCTGGCATTGCCTTTAGCACCAGGTCCTGCAAATTGCGGTCGGGAGCGTTCGAAGCGGATAGTGCCTGCGGAATTTCCCGGTCCCCAAAGAACAGTTTGTGGCCCTTTGACCAGACTCAGTACATCATAACTTTCTGGTGAAATGTAAGAACTTGGAGCGTCCATTCTTGATGGACAAGATCCCAGAACTTCACCATCATCAATCAACATACGCAAGCGAGAACCAAACATACCGCGAAATACAGGATCACCATTAGTTCCACCGTTACGGATCTGGGAAAATCCGGGGATAGTTTTCAAGTAATCCGAACCATCGCTGGCGGGGACAGGTTGACGAGGTGTTTTAAGTGAAGAGAAAACACTAAGTGGTGAAACAGCCGGTGCGGTTACGGTTATCACTGATTCACTCTCATGGACGGTGTGTGAGTCTTTTGTCTCTTCAATTTGATCTTTCGTGACCGCTAAGCTGCTGGCCGGCATAAAGAATGTAATCGCTAACGCTGTGGCCAGAGGAGAGACGCGAAATAATTGTGTGCTAGACATGAAAATATCCCTTAATTAATGAGTAACAAATCCTGTTTTTGAATTTGTTTAAAGCAATACTAATTTGCCTTATGAAAAACAACTTAAGGCAAGGAAAATAAATGATTTATTTCAAGTAAGCGGATTAATTAAGGGGTGGTGCACGTGGTTGTGACTCGCCGTAGAACAACCGGATCGTCGGGCCAGAAAAACCTAGTGCTGGTGGTGCACGGGAAATCGTCAATGTCAGCAGGAGAAAAGGAACGAATGTTCCCGATAGCAACGGCAGATTAATCAGTAACTGGCAATAACCACAGGCAATATCGTCCATCAATCCCATATGGATATGAGCGACGCCATGATGATTCATGGTATCTGATAAAAAAGATGCCTGATGATGATTACTGTTTTGCATATCAGGCATCGACATACCATGACATGCTTCACTTTTTATACCACGGCTGTGCTCCAGTGTTTTTGATACCACCGGAGCGATGAACAACATCATAATCGCCAATAGAGCAATTAACGCTGGTGTTCTGCGTTGTGATAGATGAAAAAGTGATAACAAACTAATAACCCAGATCAATGCTGACGATTGGGTGCCAATCTTACTGCATTTTTATTGGTTTTGTTAAAATATTTTGGGGGCTTTTGATGAGTACGTCTGCGTGAGTAAATTCATAACTAATGATTCGATAAATGAGATTTAACTTTAATATCATTTTGTTGCAAACTTATCGTTACAACTTTTTGTTACAATTCTAATATGAGGAGTTACAAAATGTCAGATAACAATACCATTCAAACTCATTCCTTACATGCTGATTCTTTCCAAGACCTGAACCTAAAAGCACATTGGATGCCGTTTAGTGCTAATCGTCAATTTCAACAAGATCCACGGCTGATTGTCTCTGCGGATGGGCATTGGCTAATAGATGATAAAGGCCGTCGTATTTATGACAGTTTATCGGGGTTATGGACTTGTGGAGCGGGTCACTCACGTTCGGAAATCCGTCAGGCTGCTTCAGAACAACTCGGTACGTTAGATTATTCTCCAGGTTTCCAATATGCTCACCCTCTGTCATTTAGATTGGCAGATAAAATCGCTCAACGGATGCCCGGTAATTTAGACCATGTCTTTTTTACCAATTCAGGTTCAGAAACTGCTGATACAGCGTTAAAAATAGCGTGTGCCTACTGGCGTATAAAAGGACAAGCGACAAAAACCAAATTGATTGGCAGAATGCGTAGCTATCATGGTGTCAATGTTGGTGGGACAAGTCTTGGTGGTATTGGTGGAAATCGTAAGATGTTTGGTCAAATGATGGATGTTGATCATCTGCCACATACTTTGCAGAGTGATATGGCATTCACCAGAGGTATCCCATCAACGGGTGGCCCTGAATTGGCCGATGAGTTATTGAAACTCATAGAACTACATGATGCCAGTAATATTGCTGCCGTTATCGTTGAACCTGTTGCCGGCTCTGCTGGCGCGATTATCCCGCCACAAGGTTATTTACAACGTTTGCGGGAAATATGTACCCAACATGATATTTTGTTAATCTTTGATGAAGTTATTACCGGTTTTGGCCGTATGGGATGTTGGACAGCCGCAGATTATTTCGGTGTCACTCCGGATATCCTCAATTTCGCCAAACAGGTTACTAACGGGGCTATCCCTCTTGGTGGAGTCACTGTTTCCAGTGACATTTATGATGCTTTCATGTCACAACCACTCCCTGAACACATGATCGAATTCAACCACGGCTATACTTATTCGGCTCATCCCGTTGCCTGTGCTGCTGGTTTGGCGACTTTAGAAATATTGGAAAAAGAAAACCTGATCCAACAAGCCGCTGAATTAGTCCCTCATTTTGAACAAGTACTGCATGGACTTGAACATTGTCCGAATGTTGTTGATATTCGTAACTGTGGTTTGATTGGGGCAATTGAAATCGCACCACGTGACAATGATGGCAATGTCCGTCCTTTTGAAGCGGGTATTGCGCTATGGAACGCGGGTTTTTATGTCCGGTTTAGTGGTGATACTCTGCAATTTGGTCCGATGTTTAATGCTAAACCCGATGACCTTGACCGTTTGTTTAATGCAGTGGGTGATGTTTTACATCGGATTAAGTAAAAGAAGTACCAATCTGAGCGGTATCTTACCGCTCTTTCCTCTTACCTGTGTTGTCAGAATCATGGCTCTGCATTTAAACGGTGTCGTCAAGGCAATGTGAATCTCTGCACAAAGCCTGATGCAGATCTCAAACTTAAAATAAATTTTAACTATTATTATCTGTCGTGTGTTTATGTAGTTCATTGAATGTATTCTTCATCTTAAACCTAAAAATTAGCTGAGGCGAAAATGAAATTACGTAAGAAGATTGAAACCCTGATTGAACTAAATGAAGATTCCAAAATAGCAGCAGATAAGATATGTAAGCTTTTTGAAAAAGAAATGACTGGAAGTATGAGCGGGAATGGTTGGCTAGATGAAGACGAATTATTAGAAATACTAGAGGAAATATTCGGTGATGACGATGATGAAGACGAAGGTTTATTCTCATAAACTGAAAAAATTTTCTTCTTACCTCTCCTGACATGCACGCGTACAAGGTGAATTAAATGAGAAATCATGAACAAAATACAATTGAAATTCGTGGTGCAAGACAAAATAACCTTAAAGGAATTGATCTATACATTCCTAAAAACGTTATCACTGTATTCACAGGTGTTTCAGGTTCAGGTAAAAGTTCCCTTGTATTCGGTACAATTGCTGCGGAATCTCAAAGACAGCTTAATGATACTTTCCCGCCTTATATCCGGCATCGGTTGCCATACTATGGTCAGCCGGATGTGGATGAGATAAATAACCTCACTACTGCAATTATCATTAACCAAAAACGTATTGGTGAAAATATCCGCTCTACAGTTGGTACGGCGTCAGATATTTATACTTTGCTGCGACTTTTATTTTCCAGAATCGGTAAGCCCTTTGTCGGTTATTCCAATATCTTTTCATTCAATCATCCATCAGGGATGTGTCCAAACTGTGAAAGATTAGGTATTGCCAGCACTATAGATGTTGAAAGACTGGTGAATGAAAATAAGTCATTAAATGAAGGCGCAATTCAATATTCCACATTTGCTCCGGGGACTTGGCGGTGGCGCCGATATGTTCATTCTGGTTTGTTTGATAATGACAAGAAAATTGCTGATTACACGACAGAAGAGCGCCAACTTTTACTTTATGCAGATAACATCGTACCGGCCGCGCCTTCCCCTGATTGGCCTAAATCTGCCCGATTTGAAGGGGTTATTACCCGATTTACGCGCAGCTATCTGGTTAAGGATAGCAAAGAGCATAAAAGTGAAGAATTTCAGGGTATTGTCTCAATGAAACAGTGCCCTGTCTGCCACGGTCAGCGACTCAACAAACGTATCCGTTCATGTTTAATTCAGAGTAAAAGTTCCCTGATTATGGGGGAGGTTGTTCCTCGATATATAAATGCGGTTGTTATCGACCAAAAACCTCTTCATACCTCTAAGCGTTCTCATATTGCATCATGGAGCGGGGTTTTTGATCACATTCGAGAACGCTTTGCGTTGGCTAATAATGTGACCAAATCATGGTTTTCACCTAATGCCAAAGGGGCATGTCTTGAGTGTAATGGATTAGGCGTCATTGAAACTGATTTGGCTTTTATGGATTCTGTTACTTTACCTTGTGAGGCTTGTCACGGGCAGAAATACAATAAAAAATCTTTAAATTATAGGTATAAAGGGAAAACGATTGTTGATCTGATGAATATGAGTATTGCTCAGGCGACAAATTTTTTTGAGGGAGATAGTCAGATCCACCCAACATTAGTACATATTCAAGAGGTTGGATTAGGTTATATGCGGCTTGGGGAGTCTCTTGACCATTTATCCGGTGGAGAATGTCAAAGATTGAAACTTGCCTCTTACCTGAATAATACAGGTGATATGTATGTCTTTGATGAACCGACAACCGGGCTTCATCCTTCAGATGTGGCAGTCCTTATTAAGTTATTTCGTCGTCTTGTAGAACAAGGAAACTCCGTCCTGATCATTGAACACAACATAGACATTATTGCGGAAGCAGATTGGATAATTGATTTAGGTGAAGGTGCAGGAACTGATGGTGGGCGAGTGATGTTCAGTGGCACACCACAGGAGATGTTTGAACAGGGTAATTCATTGACAGCCGAATATTTACGCCAGCACTGCCATAAGAAAGTTTTATCTTAAGAATAGTTTTATCTTAAGTTTTGCCTTTAAACACTTCCTGATTGTTTAACTCCAGCATTATTAAAAATGGAGTTAAACATTTTATATTAATAGATTAATTTATCCTGCCTGAATAATATAAATGGTCTTTTATTTATCTATATATTGTCAATTTTTAAAATGCAACTGTTGTTTGTGATATTTATAATGTTGTGTTTTAATGAGGCTTTATCTTTTGAATAATAAAAAAGTCATTTGACTGATTTCAAAGTTGCGTTATGGAATTTGTTCTATTAATTTTTTCAGATAATTAAATCAATATTTAATTGAGAAGATATATCTAACAGGGTTATTTTTCTTTGAGTGTATTATTTAGTATAAATTGGCAACTCAATTAAGGAAAAATCGGCTGGAGAGAAAAGATGGAAAATGAGACTTTATACAAAGCGGTTAAGGATACATTGGATAACTTTTTACAACGGCATAATGAAAAAAAATGGCATAGTAACGAATATGACCTAAGTATTCTTTCTGTTAATGATGCCAATCGATGTGCAGATTTACTCTCTGAATTCTTGGACCTGTCGGTGAATACACAAATTATCTTTTCTTCTTCATCACTAGATAGTTTAGTTGATAACTTAATCGACTATGCGCCTGAATTGAGTAGCAGGGCATATATACCCAGTACTCAAGGACAAAAAGGATTGTGGCTACTTGACCAGGTATTGATCCAACCTGAATGTTACAATGTTCCATTACTTGTAGAAATAGGGACGCATTTAGATCATCATTTGCTGGAAAAAGCAGTCACTCAATTTGTGGAAATAACGCCTGTTTTACGTACACGCTTCGCATTTAACCAAAATCAGCTTTATCAGGTTATAGAACAGCCCAGTAATACTCAAATTATCCATAAAACACTGACTGAGATCATTCATCTGGAAACCGTTATTCAACAGATGGCTTCTAAACAATATGATTTGGCAAAAGGGCCATTATTCGATATCTGCTTGATAACAGGTGAATCAAAACAGTGTTGGCTGGTATGTTGCTTCCATCATATTATCGTCGATGCACCTTCTATACGTATTATTGTAAAAAATATTCTCAAATATTATTGCCACTTACTTGGAAGTGAATGGTTTGGAGACAAAGAATACCATTATCTGAAAACCGGTGCCGACTATCTGGAATTTACTCAATGGCAACAAAAACTATTGGCTAAACCTGAAACTTCCATAATGAAAGAATATTGGAAAGAGACACTGACTCCTTATCCTCCTATGATAGATCTTCCGACTGATTATCCCAGAAAAGAGAGTAAAGGAACTAAGGCGGGTTATCTTCACTTGCAACTTAGCCGTGATGATGTACTGAAAATATCTCAGCAAGCCCTAAACCTTGCAATGACACCCTTTATGTATATGGCCATGTGTTGGCAGTTCTTGCTGTATAACCTGTCTGGTCAGAAAGATATCACTATTGGTATCCCTTTTACGCTGCGCGATAACACTGATTTTGAGGAAACGGTGGGATATTTGGTCAACACACTACCATTCCGGTCGTATTTAGATGCAAATATTACAGTGAACCAATTTGCAGCGTCAGTGAGTGAGCGTTTTGTTCAGGCTCATTTAAACAAACAGTTACCTTTTGCTGACATGGTTGCTGGTACGGGTCAAAACTTTGGATCAGCTAACCCCGTGTTTCAGACATTGCTTGTCATGATTGATACCACCAATGATGTATTCCAGGATTTTCCTTTTCCAGTCAAACTTTCCGAACAATATATTCTGGCAGCTAAATATGATTTAACCCTCTTTATTAAAACAGGAACATCCAATCAGTTAGTGATGGAATTTAATGCCGAACTATTTGAAGGCAACACGATACAATATTGGCTGGAGCTATATAAGCAAATCACTTTATCTATGGGGAAATGGGGGGAAAAGACGCTAGGTGAAATTGATATCCTGACACAAGAAGAACAACTTTACATCGCTAATCGGTCAAGTACGCCATTTTCTGATACGGGTAATCAATGTGTTATCAGGGAGATCGAAGCGTATGCGAAAAATCACCCGAATCATATTGCGTTAATGACACGCTACAACCATTGGTCTTATGGATGGTTAGATCATCGGGCTAATCAGTTGGCTGAATTTATCTATACACATTACACCATCGGTGTAGGTTCGCGGGTCGGATTGTTGTTAAATCGAAATGAAGATTCTATCGTTGCTCTACTGGCCGTTTTAAAAACGGGGGCAGCCTATGTTCCTATTGACCCCGGTTATCCTTCGGAACGTATTGAATATATGCTTCGAGATGCAGCGGTGGATTGTATTGTTACCACAAGTGAACTTGTTGCAGCAACATCTGTATCTATCTCCAAAGTAATATTAGATGAAATGGTATTTGCACAGGATAGTCATTGGCAATCAGTACAGCGTAAACCGGATGATGAGTTATATGTCATTTATACATCTGGCTCAACAGGCCAACCTAAGGGAGTACGTCTACTGAATAAAACACTGTCTAATCTGTTGGAATGGCAAAAAGGGATCTCTGTCTGTAGTGAAGGTGATTGCACTCTGCATTACATGTCTCTGTCTTTTGATGTTTCCGTGCAGGAAATATTTGGTACGTTGTGTACCGGAGGAAAGTTATATATTGCAGATGAAGAAGAGCGTAAAGATCTGCATCATCTGCAAAATGTCATTGCGTTAAATGGAATTCACCGCGCATATTTTCCCTATGTTGCGCTGCAACATTTGGCTCAATTAACAGTCATGAATAAAGCCCAACTGCCGACGCTTAAAGAAGTCTATTCAACCGGTGAACAACTGGTTCTCACTTCTGACATTAAGCATATGTTTAATGCTGACCGAAGACTGATTAACCTCTATGGTCCGTCAGAAAGTCATGTCTGTTCTGCTTATATCATGCCGACAGATGTATCTTTATGGGGGGATAGTGCATCAATCGGATATCCACTACCTGGATTTACCCTGCTCGCGCTTGATGAGCACAAGCGCATGGTTCCGGCGGGAGTAACCGGCGAACTTTGGATTGTCAGTGACTTTCTTTCTCCCGGTTATCACAACAAAGAGCATGAAACCCAAACACGGTTTCTAACCGGAAACTGGCCAGGTGTAATTAGCCAATATGCTTATAAATCGGGTGATCTGGTAAGGCTAAAATCTGATGATACATTTACGTACCTTGGGCGTCTGGATAATCAGTTAAAAATTCGTGGATTCAGGATTGAACCAGCAGAAATAGAAGCGATACTCAATTCACTGGATGGTGTGAAAGTGTCTGCTGTTATTGGTAAAGAAACCTCCGCCGGTAATAAAATGCTGGTGGCTTTCATAGTGGCAACCACAACTGCGACATTAGAGCGCGCCAAGCTATTAACTGAATTACGTACTCATCTGCCAGATTACATGATCCCAAATGAGTTTGTATTTTTATCTGATCTTCCAACGACCCCAAGCGGAAAAATTGATCGTAAGGCATTACATGATGTTGAGATAAATGGTATTGAGATAAGCCAATTGTCAGATTTTGCAACGGATAAGTTTGAAAATAGTCGTATCTCTGAAGAACACCTGACTTCAATTGAACAAAAAGTAAAATCACTCTGGCAAAAAGTTCTGCCAAACCGACAAATTAAAGCAGGGGATAACTTCTTCAATATCGGCGGACATTCACTGTTAGCAACACAATTGGTGTATTTATTACGTAAACAATTTAATGTCGATTTTCCACTCAAGTTACTGTTCAGCGCTCCTACTTTACGTGATATGGCCGCTTCTATTGATATCTATCTGAATAGTGACAAAAAAAACAATAACGAAATGCAAAATACATTCATTAACGACGCATTCATACAGCACGATTGGACTTCTGTTCAGCAACTAAGCCTATCGGAAAGTGATGGTGTATTACTCACTGGCGCAACGGGATTTTTAGGTATCTACCTTCTTCGTTCGTTACTTCAGCAACTGACTGGTAAAGTATTTTGTTTAGTCAGGGCAACAGATCACCGTGCAGGGTTAAACCGTATAATAAAAAATGCTCATCGCTATGGTATCGATCATGATATCGATTTTTCACGTGTTGAAATTGTGCTAGGGGATATTACTGAAACCAGATTTGGCCTAAATGAGGAAGAATATCAATTATTGTCAGAGCAAGTGGCTAAAATCTATCATGCAGCCGCTCATATTAATTTTATTCTCCCATACAGTTCCGTTAAAGGGACAAATGTAGATGGTATGGTAGAAATCATTAATTTCTGTTGTCACCACCGACATAAGAAACTTGAATACATTTCTACTATCGCTGTATTTGCATCAGACTATCCTAAACAACCCATTACAGAGTATTGTTTTCCGGATCACCCGGATTCACTACCTATTGGTTATACCCAAAGTAAATGGGTAGCTGAACAATATATACAACAAGCCAGAACGCAAGGTGTCGACATCAATATTTACCGAATAGGGCGAATATCTGGTGACAGTGTCACTGGTGCATGTCAGGAAGATGACTTTCTGTGGCGTCAGATTAAAAGTTTTATCCAAATGGGAATTGCGCTATACCCAGAATTATTAAATACAGATCTATTACCTGTTGATTTTGTCAGCCAAGTCATTGTGACATTGTCAGTTTCCAATAAAATACCCGGTCATCATAACTTCCATTTATTTCACCCTAAAGGCACTGACTTTACCCCTGTGTATCTGGCACTGAAACACAAAGGCTATAACATCAAAACTGTTTCTCAGTCAGTTTGGTTGGAAAAACTCGAAGAAATGGTTGTCAACGGTGATGATGTAGCATTAGGTTCATTGATTCATCTTTTTAAAGAACAGACTTTGAGTGTTGGTAACAATACCTATAACAATCAAATGACACGTCAGATGATTAAAAATTGTGGATTTGATTTTCCGGATATCACTGTCAGAACTTTTACGAAATTAATTGATTATTTTATGGACAAAAAATACGAACCGGAATGCATCCAAAGTTCAGGTTATATAAGAAGGTAAGTTAAGTCAGAAGGGATTGATATTCTTACAGCAGCCACAATATCAGCTATATTGTGGCTGCTAATATGTCTCAAGGCGAAATTGCTCTCTTTACAGAGCTGTGTAATCGTGCAGCAGACCTTTTATATGCGCAAACACCGACTTGAAATTAATCCAGCTCAGCCAACTCAAGCGCATTTTTGTACAGCGATTTCTCTATCTTTGCGATCTTTGATTCGAAAACTAAAAACCTGACTCGCAGATCCTCCAATGCTGTCGATTTTTCCTCTGGGGTTAGAAAAGAGTATTGAATGCTATTAAACACTGTTTTTTTGATATCTGCATATGATGGTTTGTAGTTTATGGCAAAAGTTACAAACTCCTGAGTTAAGTCACTACGAAGAACCCCAGGGTCATCAGTTGATATCACGAAAGGAACGCCATGACGTTGATAAAGTTTTATCGGGTGGTTGTTTCCTTTTACTCCAAGAATAAAGCCATTACTTGTCAGGTTTATTTCGATAGGTATTTTCTTTTCTCTCAGTATGCGGAGTAACTCCAAAGCATTCTCCTCCCTGACGATAGCAACGCCATGCCCGATCCTATCAGCTCCTGCAATATCTACAGCATATTGAATATGATTTGCCAGCTCCTCTGGTGGAACCATTCCATTAACCAGTTCCCCTGCATGCAGAGATAAATGGACATCAGGGAAAAGCGTTTTTAAATACCGAAACATCAACATGTGCAACTTATAGTCACGCATTGAGATATAATCATTTTCCGCCCCAACGATATTCACACCGACAATCTTTTTGCTGGCATGTGCTGCTGAAAATGCTGAATATAAACTTGAGAATACAATAGCGCGGGGTTCATCACGATAAGCATAGGCTTGAATTCGAACACGAAATTTATCATCGTCCATGCCAGAAATTGCCGCTTCTCCTGTTTGGATGTAGTTAGATATACTTTTCGTAAAATTGGGGTCCTTAGCCATAGACTCCGCATAGGGAGCCAGCGCTGCGAAAACGACGTTTTCATCGGCATTTGGATCTAACGTATCAAGCACTTTCGCAAGATCTGGGTATTCAACAGAAGGCGCCTCTTGTAAGATAATTTCCAAATACTGAACATTTTCATATTTGGCCCGATTTTTTAATTTAGTAAATCCAGCCCTTAGATCTTGCTTTGCTAACGAGCTAAAATAATTAAAAGTGTCAAAAAAGTGCTGATCCGGGGCTTTCTGTATATCATAATGGTTATAGAAATCTTTAGTTGACCATACCTCCAATAATTCTCGGTAGAAGGTATTATTTGCGATGATCTGCTCTTTATCGAGACAAAATTGCTGATTTCCCTCCGGGAGTTGATTCTTCTGACGTGTTTCTACCTGATAAACCTCTATTTTAAGTTTCGGCTCAGATCTATCATAAATGCAATATCCTTTATCCCCTAACCAATCAAGATAACTCTCTACAAACATTGCACCAGAATAATGAAGATGAATATCTGCCCCCTTAGGCATCATTCTCATGGCCATAGTTAGTTCTGCAATATTCGGATTATTAGTCTCAATCAGATTACTGAAAAAACGTGCCGTTGCTGCTTCATTTTTCTTATCTAAGTCTGTGTTTACTTCATCAGCATTAACTAAACAAGAAAATAACATTAATAAAATGGCTACAATAGGTAAAGCATTCATGAATTTTTTCCTGGTTTCGATATTTGTTGAATGAATTACAGGTGTACCAAAAGAGAGGTGGTACTACCTATTTTGCTTTTTAATAAGGAAAATATTTCAATATCAACGCTACCCATAATGTCTTTGTCGGAAATTTACTCAACACCAAAATTTATCATTCTTAATTAAGAATTAAGTTGTTAAAAATAGATACCTACATTATCAGGTACATCAATACCATATTAACGTATATTGAGTCATTTTTGAGTGGCATGGGCTCAATGCCAAATATTTCGAAACCAAATTTTTTATATAAATTTATCGCTGATACATTTTCTTCAACAACAGCTAATGATACTTGTCTAACATTTCCTTCCAGAAGAACTATCAATTTTTCAATAAGTTTTTCTCCTATTTTCAAACCTCGACAGCCAGGTTTGACATAAAAACCCCAAATAGTTCCTTTATGTAAATTTTTATATTCAGTACCTCGTTGAAACCTGATCATGCCAACTAATTCACTATTTAAATAGGCACCTAACACCAGAGAATCCGTTAATATCGTTATAAATTCTTGTTCACTTTTGGTATGCTCTTCTTCATATGTTAAACCAAAAGCATCAGGATCAGAACGTAGAGCTTCGAATCTAAGTTGTTGATATTCTGAAACATCGCTTGCTGATAATACTCTGATAAGTGGTGAAAATCCCATACTGTTTCCTGGTTATATTCTAACTAAAATATGTTATAAACAAATCTTGTCAAAATAGCATTAATATTTGTGATTATGTGATTAAAAAAAGGAAATCTTATGTCTGACAATAGCATTCGCACCGATCTTTTTTCACCCACTAAACTAGGAGAAATTGAACTCGCTAATCGTATAGTTATGGCCCCGTTAACACGCAGCCGTGTGAATAGGGAAGGTGTTCCGAATGAACTCAACGTAACATATTACGTTCAGCGGGCCAGTGCAGGTCTGATTATTTCAGAAGCAACCAATATTTCACTACAGGGACGCGGCTATGCGATGACTCCCGGTATCTGGACAGAAGAACAGGTAGCTGCGTGGAAAACAGTCACCGATGCTGTGCACATTGCTGGTGGCAAAATGGTGATGCAATTGTGGCATGTCGGGCGTTGTTCTCATGTCGATTTGCAACCTAACGGAGAACCGCCGGTAGCACCGTCTGCCATTAAAGCCGATGGTAATGTTTACACTGAGAACGGAATGCAGGAAGTTTCCATGCCACGCGCACTGGAAACCAATGAGATCCCCGGCATTATCGAGCAATACAAACATGCTGCTGAATACGCCAAACGGGCAGGATTCGACGGTGTAGAAATCCATTCAGCCAACAACTATCTACTGGAACAATTCATACGTGATTCAACTAACCACCGTACTGATCAATATGGCGGTTCTATTGAAAACCGAGTTCGCTTGGTTCTGGAAGTTGTTGAAGCTGTCACCGGAGTTTGGGGCAGTGGTCGGGTTGGTATCCGGTTGTCCCCAGTGACAACTGAAGCAGGAAACACACCGCTTGATAGTGATGTAATGGCAACTTATGGCTATCTGATTAGGCAACTCAACCCGTTCAAATTGGCTTATCTGCACTTTGTTGAAGGGACTACAAAAAAAGACCGTGTGATTCCTGAAGGCATTGATTTAGATAAATTAAGGTCATGGTTTGAAGGTGCTTACATTGGCAATAACGACTACAATCTGGAAATGGCTATTTCCCGCCGGGCGGAAGGAAAGGTTGACGCGGTTGCATTTGGTCGTCCGTTTATTTCCAACCCTGATTTGGTCGAACGTTTGCGTTATGACATTGAACTGACCAGTGTCAATCAGGACGCCTATTATGGTAATGGTGCAAAAGGTTATACCGACTGGCCGAAAGCGAATTACTAATCTGATGCTGACAGGCGGCTTAATTGAGCTGTTTCAGTGGGGCCGCCATATTTTCTCTTCTCCTTCTTTATCATTTTTTTGTAACTTAATTCGATAAATATCAAAAATAATTAACTTCGTGATTTTTTATAAAATAGTTCATTTATACCATGGAGATAAGAAAAAAATAAAAGATGCTGGATCTATAATAGCTGTGGTAGCTACAGATGCGCCATTAGCGCCTCACCAATTAGAAAAAATTGCTAAAAGGGTCTCTCTTGGGCTTGCAAAAGTAGGAGGTGTAGCCCGCAATACCAGTGGTGAAATATTTATTGCATTTTCCACTGCAAATAATGGTGCATTTTCCAGAGAGGAGATAAAAACAGTAGAAATATTGCCAAATGACAAACTGGACCCGTTATATGAAGCAACCATAAATGCAACGGAAGAGGCCATCATTAATGCAATGTTCGCGACCGAAACAATGGTAGGTAGAAATGGTAATACTTCTTATGCTATTCCTAAAGACAGAGTTAAAGAAATATTAAAAAAATATAACCTACTCAGTAGGATCTGAAACAGATTAGTTCAAAATAAATTTAAAAATTTTGACTTAAAAATAAACGAGTTATCAACTTTGATTAAAAGATTTTAAATTTAAGTTGGTAACTTTCATGCTTCATTAGAATCTACTACCAACAGAATAACAATACTGATGCTTTTCAACTAGTCAGGGAGCATCTTACGGAGAAAGAGTTATAAAACTAGCTTATTCACGTTATATTAGATGTTTTTTAATTTTATCAATACATGAACGGCTATCGCTAGCTCAATTTATTAAAGTGTGTTGGAAGGGAAGAGCTAAGTCACTCCGGGAATAATAATTGACCATTTATTTTGAGGGAAAAATGGCCGAATACAACATAAAACCAGCGACAAGAACTGGCAACCTATCTCTTCCTGATACTCGTACTCTTCACTGGTACGAATGGGGACCAATTACAGGCAAGCCTCTTGTTTTCTGCACTGGTGCTGGAATGAGTGGCTCATTAGGCTTTGGAGAAAAGGAACTAGACAGATTAAATATCAGATTAATAGTGCCAGACCGCCCCGGATTGGGTAACTCATCCCAACATAACCAGAAAACTCTGATTAGCGTTGCTGAGGATGTAACAGAGATATTAAAACATTGTGGTTTACAAAAGTGCATGGTTTTAGGTTTTTCACAGGGCGCTACCTTTGCAATAGCATTAACTAAAATCTGCAAAGTCACTGGGCTGGCAATCATAAACGGGCAGGATCAGTTTAGTTACCCAGCAACACATAAACTGTTAAATCAAGATGTTGCTAACATGGTTAAGCAGAGAAATGAAGCACCAGAAAAGTTTAAACAGTGGATTTCTGAAAATATGACTGCTGACTGGTTAATCAATTTTATTATGGCCAATAGTTCAGAAATAGATTTGGAACTATATTCACAGCCTGATTTTTCAAATGCTTATCGTCAGTGTGTAAATGAAGGTTTCTCTCAGGGATCGGCTGGCTATGTTCAAGACTTGCTAATTGCTTTAGGGCAATGGCCTTTTGAACCTGAAGATATTACTTGCCCGGTACATCTATGGTATGGAAGGCAGGATACCAGCACAGTTCATTCACCAGACTTTGGGGCTATTCTGTCAACACGTTTTCCTAATGCAGAATATTTTGTTCTAAATGAAGAAGGGGGATCTTTACTTTGGCGGAAGTCAAAAAATATTCTTGAAAAACTGGTCTTAACATACGCAAACGAAAAATAGTGCAAATTTCTGATGATTAATTGAAGCAATGTAATTAGAAAACAAAAAATTACAGTCATCTAAGTGATTACATAAGATGACTGTTTTCGTATTACTATCCTATATTCATAATCTAGGACGATGCTTAATTACTGTTTGCAACAGCTTTCTTGCTTTGTAACTGATACCAGTTTTTAATATCTTTAGTAATTATTGCAGCATGATAATTTCCGTCGATATCCTTGAAAAAGTGATCTAACCCATCATAAGTCTTAAAAGAAACCCTTGGGTTATCAATAGCTGCCATCACCTTTAGTATTCCAGCCGCATCAGTATTATTATCACTCATACACTGGATAACCAATAATGGTATTTTACTGGATTGGATCAATTTCTGATTATCAATGGATAACGACTCATACCACCAGTTTGCACCATGTCCACTGACTACCATGCCTGCAGGTAAGTTATTTTTCTTTGCTGCTTCCGCAAAAGTTCTAAAACTGTTAACTGCTTCATCGGACATTTCTGCCGGAGTTTCGTGCTTAATGCTATGGATGACATCATCAATAAAAAAACGCCCACCACCATTAATCGAAATCGCAGCAGTAATAAAATCTGCATCAGACGCTATCATATTGGTAACAAGAGCGCCTTCACTTCCTCCAATAAGGACAATATGACGGTATTTGTTTTTTAATTGATTTAATACGGCAAGATAATCTTTAACGCGTTTTGATGGTGAATCATTCTGAATATATACCTGTGGACATGCCGAATCATTAACTTCAATCGCATTTTTACCAATACTACTATCGAGCCCTGCTTTTTCTACTAAAAGAATATCATTCTCAGGAAACGTAGCGCCAAAATTTTCTATCATTTTCCGGTTATTGATAACACTGTTACAATCAGAACCCTGAATCAGAACAAGAAGATTTTCAGAAGGTATGCTATTTCTTTTTATCAAATAATAAGTAATTTCTTTGCCATCATTTCCCCGTAAACTATATGTGGTCTCTTCAGCCATAGATTGCATAGACATTGAAGTTAAAACAAATACGATGTAAATAAGTATTTTTTTCATAATATCCTGACCATTCTAATATAAGATAAAGTGATGTGAGATAACCACAATACACAAATTAACGGATAAGGTAGCAATCTTATGACAGAATTTCAAAGTAACCAAGTTCACTCTGTATTTGATCATTATCCTGAGTTATATCAAGTGCCGTTATTAACGATAAGAGAGTTAATATTTGACATTGCAGCAAAAACAGAAGGGGTAGGTTTCATTACCGAGACTTTGAAATGGGGGCAACCCAGTTATCTTACTCTTGAGACTGGAACAGGAACAACCATCCGATTAGGTCGTTTCAGTGATTCACGTATGGCTATCTTTTTTCACTGCCAAACCACATTGATTGATAGTAAGCGCCTAATTAACCCCA